>NZ_JANNDR010000398.1:0-9959 GCF_031378165.1 Chamaesiphon sp. OTE_75_metabat_556 | reverse complement strand
ACCAATGGGATTTTTCAAATAAGAATTTCCCGTCGGTTGCTTGTAATAATTTGACGACACGAGCATCAAAACGGCATTTTTCGCCGTCTTCCAGATAGATTCCCTGTAGTACTAGAGTTCGCCCTGGCAAGATGTATTTAGCGACTAACTGTGATGACTGCCCAGCAAAACCTGCGGGATTCGGGATGCGATCGTAGTTAAGCCCATCTAAATTTTGCATGAACTCAAATCGAGTTTCCTTGCCGGCGGATACCAATATTTCGTCGCCACTCCGACATTGAATCCGAAATATCCCGGCGTCTGCTTGGACATCTGTCACCGTACCCATGAAGGTTGTTTGTTGAGTAAATCGTTTCATACATTTTTCTCTTGCTCTAAATGTGGTGTTAAAAGCATTTTAAAAAAGAAAAATAGCCTAAAAGTTACATTCACACAATAGTTGTGAATGTAAGCACTTTACTAGCAACAATTGCTGTAAATGCGACTTTGATATTTTTCTTCCGAACTAGTTTAAATCCGTTGCAAATCGAGCTATTTTTTTGCTCGATCTACTCACTGGGTTTCAGCACTAATTGAGTTAGCTGCTATGAATTACTGGCTAATACCCAACTTAATTAAGATCGACAATTCCCAATTCAGCAAGTATTTGAGGATATTATTGTCTGCTGCTTAGCTATTTGCAGGCTGTAAAAAGTGTTTGAGCAGTAATGACAAGCTGCTTGTATATAGACATACTACAGCACTGTTATAAATAATCGGGACGATAGCACACATTTCTTAATAATAGGCTATAATCCTCTCAGTCAGAGGATTATACGTAGCAGCCCGATCTTAAGATTCGGACTGCTACCGCCAGTGCCAAGCTACTTAGTATTATTTAATACATTAAAGGTTAATATAGTTAAAGGGATCGATCGATCGAATTTAATGTATACGATCTAGCAGATTAACGATCAACAGAGAATGCTGAATCGATCAATTTAATGAAACTTGACTGAGTGCATTAATCCCAAAGCAAATAAAATGGCGCACGATGATGTCTTGGCTAAGTATCGTCCGCCACATATTATTAAGCCATTAAATAAATACAAATAATTTTCTATGGCGGCTAATTAATTTTCGGTACGAATCGCGCTAATCGCTAGTTGTCGATCGGTTGTCGATCGACAGAAGGTTAACCTTGGGAAAATCCATCTTTTGATAGATATCTCCAGTCAGAGCAGTTGATATAATTAGGACATATCGACAAGTTTTAAGAGCGAGGTCAATGATATGAAACCAATGATTTGGCATCCAGAAGAAAAAGACCAAAAAGTCAACGAATATATCGACAAAACTAATCGCGCCCCCTATTTTGGGATTATGTTTGCCATAGTTGGCGTATTTTCGATATTTACGGTAGCAGTGTTATTAGGCACTTTCTAAACTAAAATTTTCCCGATCGACAGAAAGTCAGATCTAAAAATGCCACCAGCCGGAACAACCCGATCTTGATGGCATCAATCGTATTTTGCAAACAGCTACTAGCGGCGATCGCAATTTTGCCGATCGCCATTACCGCTCGGTAGTAGGTGGCTGAGTAGTTTTGACTTTTTTGGGTTTGAGATTTTGACTAAAAAATCCAGTCGTCATCAGCCAAGCTTCGGCAGCAGCTTCCGGGGCATAATTTTCGCGTCTGTCGCTCATAAAACCATGTCCGGCTTTGGGAAACAGATTGAGGATATAGCGTTTTTTGGCTTTGGAGAGTGCCGCTGCCACTCTGCCGTGCTCGTCAGCCGCAATCATTTGGTCTTCGCTGCCATACATCAGCATCAGTGGCGATTGCATTGCCGCAACCCGATTGAGTAGAGATTTTTGACCGAGGGGATTACCCGGCGCAGCGTCGATGCCACCGCCATAGAACGAGATGGCGGCTTTGATTTTGGTCGGATAGCTAGCATTCGTCAAGAACGCATATCTGCCACCCATACAAAAGCCAATTACCCCAATCCCGTTGGCATTAATTTCCGATCTGCCCGTCAGAAAATCGATACTTTTACCGACATCGCTCATCACTGCATTATCATTGAGCGATTTGAGTTTGGCTACCGCCCCAGTTATATCAGTATAGGCATAAGTAGTCCCCCGATAAAAGTCCGGCGCGATCGCCGCAAATCCAGACTGTGCCAACCGATCGCAAATACTCTTACACCATTTATTCAAGCCAAAAGCTTCCATCAACACGATGACTGCGGGGAATTTTCCCGTCCCCGTTGGGGTCGCATAGTAGCCAGGTAGATCCTTGGCAATCTGAATATTTTTACCGAGACTGGCGGCTGTTGCGACAGTGGGTATTTTTGAATCTGCTTGTTTGGCGGCACTCAGTTGTGAATTGGCAATAACTGCGGCTGTAGCGATGCTGGATGCTCCCAGTAAGATGTCCCGACGTTTCATTAATTATTCGCGATAGATGATTGACTCTAGTTATTAGTAAACAGTAAATAGCGATCGATCGCCACTTTTAATTCTGGGCACTAAAAAGGGTTCCCTGGAGAGGAACCCAAATATTGATACTAGTAAGATTTACTAGAATACAAATGTTGTGCGGACGGTACCGAGATATTCAGTCGCGTTGCTAGCATTATGTTCGGGATTGGTCAGGAGTAGCAAACCGGGCGTAATATAGAGATTATCACTGACCTTGTACTTATAAAAAGTTTCCAAATGCAAACTAGTATCGCGATCGACCCGAGTGCCAGTGCTATTGCTAGTCACCTTGGGTTGCATCCCGACGACAAACCCTAGTGTGCTACCTTGGGAGCCAAAATCTTTCACGGCTAGCGTGGCTGCATAGTTCCAGATATCGGCACTACCACCGCCCGCTGCTTCGCGGTTGGCTTGTGTCAAACCACCCCAAGCTGATAAGACGAGGTTCTTGGAGAGATTGACACTACCAAGTACGGAATAGTGATTGCCGGAAGTTGGCGCGCCATTAAAGGGATTATTTGCAAAGGCACTACCGGTATTCCCAGAGAGGACGGTACCATTGGTCGTGTAGGTACGAGCGTAGATTAAGCCAAAGTTCACATCATCAGACGGTTTCAATGTGAGCTGGGAAAATATCACATTAGAGCCGTTGAATAAACCACTACCGCTGTTAGGATTATTGACAGTTTCGGTCGTTACACCAGCGATCGGTAATTTGGGTACGGCATAGCTCAATACCAAGCCGAGATTCGGGCTTAATTTGGTATCGACACCGATCCCTGCGCCCTCATTGCTGAGGCGATAAACTGGGTTGAAACGGCCGAATCTGGTGATGGCACCAGTCGCCGCAGCTTGATGTTCGGGGTTGAAGTTATAGTAGTTATCGTTGAACTCGTTGCCGACTGTTTCGATAAATACTTTGCTGGTCGCACTCAGTGGTAATTGGTACTGCAATCTACTCACATAAGTAGCGTTTTCTTCACTACCTTCAAATCCAAATCTGGTCATATTAGTACCAGACGGCGTACCTGCAAAAGAGTTGGTATTACGGGATTGGAGCCGAACTAATAGCAAATCTTTGCCAGTAAAGCTACTGCGGAAATTGAGACGTACCCGATCGGCAAAAATCGTATTGCGCGAAGCCGTACTCGGGCCACCCGCCAAACCATTAATCGCAAAAATCGCTTCGCCAACTAGTTTGGTCGTCGTTGAGAAGCTTTGGTCTTTGACCTTAGTGACTTTGGCGTCTAGTTCTCTGACGCGGCTGTCTACGGCTTGGAGTTCGGTGCTAAAAGACTGAACTAGTTGCTTGAGCCTGTCGAGATCTTGCTGAGAGACTTCTGGTTCTACTGGTGCGGGGGGCGCAACGGGAGTCGGCTCTGGTATGACTTCTGGTGCTACTGGTGGGGGTGTCACAACCGCAGGTGCTGGATTGGAGCGTCTTTTCTTGAGCTTGCGGACTTTTCTTCTAGCGACTAATTGCTCGATCGATTGGACACAGCCGTTGAGACTAGTCGCAAATTCTTCACGCGATAGCGTTTTGCCATCTGTGGGCGTGTTGCCACAGCTATATTTATTCCCCAAGGCTTGGAGGGTTTGATAAGCCCAGTCCCCAGATTTAATTTCGTTCGCTTGGGTCGTGTTCTCGATTTCTTCAGCCGAAGCCTCAGTGCTTTTCGAGACAGTGAGGGAATTAGGCGCGGTTTTAGATTCGTTAGCGATTGCCAACGTGCCACCAGCTACCCAGACAGCGATCGCAATTAAGAGGGGAGACAGCAGATTTTTTGATAACAATTTTGTCATTCGACCGATTTTTCCTCACACTGTGATTTTTTACCTATTGTATAGGCATATTCAGCCACATCCTACTGTGTTAATTTTTTCATTTCTGCATAAAATTTTACAGTTTATAATCTTTTCAGATGATATGGGCTGTGGGAGGATCGGTTCGGCAGTCGATCGACCCAGTATAGATCGAAATCTCGATCTATACTGGGTCGATTTAGCTCGATCGCATCGCAAACAGGGGAAAGCACTTTTGCTTTCCCCTAGAGGTCGATTTAAGCAAATTGGCAACTCTCGTTACCAATTCGATCCCCCGATCTAAACACATCTAGTTATTCACTAGAGCTGAATATTCCCCATTGTAGTTGGTGAATTCAGTTTTACTTCTCCGAATCTTCGACAACCGAATTTGCCAGTCAGAAACCTCTTCGTAGGTAAGGTGGTTCGTATTGCAAGTCGGTGTCCACAATCCGCCCCAAACACAAGGATCTTCAAACTGGAGCAAGCCTGATGCGCGTAAGTTCTGCGATTGTGGTGTTCCTGGCAAGGGGGCAATGCTGTAGCAAGAAATCTGAAATTCTACTTGGGGATTAACCTCTACCAGTTCGTCCACAAGTTCTGTTACTGCTTCCTCCAGCCGTAACAGACTCTCATTGTCATCATCTGGTAGCCCAATAATTACGCCATAGGTAATCACCGGCACGCCAGTTCTGACTACCGATTTCATCAATGTTTTATGCTCTTGCCACGGTAGCAGCTTGCTGTATGATTCTGTCCCAAACACGGGACGTTCGGCCGGAATATAAGCTAAAGCACAACCTAAGTTACCATCCCAACCAAACAGTGCCTCAATGATTTCTTCATCAGGGCTAAGATCGGTATCCTTGTAATTCAGCCCATGTCCGACAGTTGCTTTCCGCAGTTCTAAACCATTCGGCCACATCAGCGATAATCCCATCTCCCGTGCGCCATTAGTAATTTCAAGGATCTCTTGTCTTCCCTCAGGAAAGAGTCCCCGCGCCAGAAATTGATCCGAACCGATATAAATGGAACGAGCACCCGCCTCTTTTTGGAGAGCCAACCATTTGAGGGTAGTTTTTGGAGACATCCGCCGAAAACCTGTGCCGTAAGTTGGTGTCTGGCAAAAATCACATTTGCGATCGCAACCGATATCAGCCACTACCGAACCAATCGGTACGACTCCCTGGACATTCGGTTGTGTCCCAAAACACTGTTTAACCACATCCAGAGAAGGTAAAGCCCAATCTTCTGGACTCTTGGCGTGAGTCTTGCGCGGGAAATGGCGACCATCGGCCAGTAGTACACCTGTTAGTGGTTCTCGTGGTGTCTTGCCTAGCACGTAGTCAAAGATCGCCCAATTGGCAGCTCCAGACTTATCTTGAACGACAGCGACTGCTCCCGCTTTTAAGTAATGTTGTGGTTCTGCCAAAGCATCCGATCCACCCACCACAATTGGACGGCCACCTTTGGCCAGATGCTCGATCAGCATACAGCTAACTTGACGATCTTGCGAGAAGTTTACCGTAATTCCCCAAGCATCGTAAGCTTGAGGATCGACAGCGGAAATTTGCCCGCCGACGCAGATTTTGCGCAGAGTCATCCCTTTCCACAAAATTTCTCCAAATTCTTCGCGATAATTATCATCTCTGAGGTTAACCAGTTGGGCATTGAATCCCCCTGCTTGCAAATCAGCGATTAAAACTTGCTTGCTGATTAAACTCCGATTTTGATATAAAGATGTCCAATTTCGATTTTCCGAATCGTATAGTCCCGTTGCGGGAACTTCAATTAGTCCAATTGTTGGGGCTTTCTCCGTCAGCAATACCATAAAGATTACCTCGAATAAAAATGTAGATCGGTTGGGATAAGATTAGCCAATCCTAGCAGAATCGATAATTTTAGATTCAACTAGACTTACCGGAAACATGATGCCCTGCTTCTTCGTTGGCGGGTTTAAAGTATTGAATACCCGATCCCAGAATCCATGAATGCCATAGTTTCCAGTGAAAGAGCTGTGATGCAGATCGTGAAAATCCGATGGAATGAAAAATATTGATAATGAACTATGTCCTTCGAGATTGTACGCATTGCCGATCGCACTCCATGCACATAGTTGAGTGATGTCATATCCAAATATAAAGATTGGCAATACATCTGTAATCGTAACGATAACATATTCAATCAGACTTTTATGTCCAGCAACAAAACTTGACGAGTCGCGAAATTCATGATGCTTGAGATGGATTTTTTGCAGCCATCTGCGGTGTAATAGCCAATGAGCGATATAAAAACACAGGTCAGCAGCAATTATTCTCATCAAGAACCACCCAAAGTTCAGGAAAATATCATTCCCCCGCTGCACCTCTGGAGCTAAAAATAAGACGATCGATGCGGAGATTACAGCTTTGATTTCTCCTAAAATAATGCCTTTAACCGTAAATGCCGGAAATGGTTGCGGCTTGACTTTGCTGACTCTTGCTGTGAGTTTTTCTGTGAGAATATTATTTTTCTTGATGACTTTTTCAATCAAAATACCCAAAGCATAAAATGAACTAGAGCCAACCAGCCAATACAGAATCACCTGCATTGGGAAGTTTAATTCAAGATCGTGCAGTAAATAATAAAATAATTGCTGAAAAATCGTACAGCTAATGGCAATTTTTAGATAAAACTCGATCTCAAGCAGGAAGTTAAAAATCTTGTGCATTTTCTTTGCTCAATATTAATTAATTATTTAGAGGTTACTATGAGAGCAGTATAGTACATTGCACGGTCAACGATCGACTACAAAAAGATACCGGTATAATAAACAACACGACGACCAATAGCAGATTACACTGAGATTTAAAACAAATCTTGATGATTCGATCGAATGTTTATAACAAAGGAAATACTTGAAGCCTAGGCAGTGCCAGGTTTTTGTCGTACGTATTGTTTCATTTTCTAGTTATAGCTAATTAAGTGATCGATCCGACCGGACAAGTCTTAAAAGTATTTTAAATGTGAATCTTAGCAAAAAGAATCAATATTTTTGCAAAGTTAAAAATATTTTAGTTTATTCCTGAAATATGCAAACCCAAGTTATGTCAGCTCCATTTACAAGAGATAGTTTGGCAGATTTTGCTAGATTTTGGGCAAGTGTCAAAGCGATCGCCGAGCTTGATTGGTATCCCACAAAATCAAGTGAGATTCCGTACCATTTCAGTGCGAAATTATTCCATCGATCGAGTCGGATATATCACCACCCCATGCCCCCAAACTTTAACTGATTATGATGCCATCGGCAACACGATCGACCGCAGCGATATCGACAGCAAAATACCTCAGACGAGCATATTTTGCTGTCGATATCGCTTTGATAATTAAATTAATTTTGCTATGTTTTATGGTCTATGGACAGCTATAAATAGTCAGAGCTGGGAACATCTGACTGTAATAATTTTTTGGCTACCGCTTTCGCTTGTTGAAAGGATCGAGAATTATTGCTCACCTGAGTCGAGATTACTGCGCCATCAAGCAAAAGTATCCAATAAGTGGCTAATCGCTCTGAAGCAAATATATTTGCATTATTCGCCAAATCTTGAATATATCTGGTGACCAAGCGTTTATGTTCCTTACAAAAAGCATGAATTGGTGAATCGGCACTAGAAAACTCAGCAGAGGCATTAATAAACATACAGCCAAAAAATGCGGGAGTTCTAGACCATTCCTCATAGACATCAAACACAGCCAGTAATCTCTCAATGGCATTGTGACGACTCTCAACTTCCCGCATCAGCCAGTTACGAAATTCCTCATCCTGTTTTCGCAGGCTGGCTAGAATAAGTTCATCTTTGGACTTGAAATGTCGGTAAAGAGTGTTTTTTGCAACCCCCGATTCTGCCAAAATTTTGTCAATACCTGTGGCGTGAAAACCGTACTGATGAAATAGCTTCAGTGCTACGCTCACAAGATGCTCACGAGGCTGCTTTGTCATACCAATCATCTAAGATTTTATACTGAATATTCATATTTTATATTTTAATGTAAAGTAGAGCACAGATCTGTATTGAAAATTATTGTGCATTTGTTCTAAATCCTCGTGGAAAGTAATTGACGAACAAGGAAATGTGGCTTCATTGACTTGAAAAGATTGCTAGCAAGGCTTTTCTGTCTAGAGGTTGACAACAGGACAGATCTGTTCTAAGCTACATGTAGTTTAACTCATTCTGTAAACATAAATTTCTATCCCCGATTTACAGAACCCATTTGATATCTAGTGGGGAGAGCGGGTTCGTTTACCTACCCTAGGCTACGCCAACGAGATCGAACAGCAACATCGAATTGGCTAGCATCAGCCAGCCCATCTTACCAATAATGGTCTAGTTGCTAAACCATCTCGACTAATATCTAACTAAAGATCTCAAATGATGTCTACATAATCTACAGAAAATTCTTGCCGTTCAGAAGGCAATCCTTCGACTGTCATTGAATCGATTGCTTGCGCTCTTATCAGGAGAAGTTATGGCGACACAATTTAACAATCCTCGTCAAATTGCCAGAGATTTACTTAGAAATTCGGTGTCCAACAATTTATGGTTGGAAAATCAACAGTTTGTTACTCGCTGCCGTGAGGGTTTACAACAGCATCCAATTGCGGTGCATTCTACGATCCAAGCCTTGAATCGAGGCTCTTTTGGGTTAGATGCAATGCAGAAAATTCACTTGGATTATCGCCATGCGATCGTCCAGATTTTCACAGATGCTCTATTGATGGCGCAAGTCCAGAGTCGTCAGCTCGAACGGAAATTGGCACCAGGAACGAAGATGTACGCCAGATTTCTACTGACTTTAAACACGCTCGATGAATTTGGGTTTAAGCCCGGAATCGACCGAAATGGCTACTATCGAGGTAATCCATTAGAAGCGCACTATCCCCTATATGAAAGGGTTCTTGACGAGTTCGGTGTTAGTGTAAATGAGCGAAAAACCTATATTTATAGTCCACAAGCAAATCGTGTCCGCGCATTTTTAGAAGATGCCTACAGCGATTTTGCCTCAGTTGTTGCTTTGCTGGCTGTCGCCGAACGGGTTGTCGTTCTCTTTAGTGCGCCATTACGAGAGAATGCTAAAGTTATCGGCATAGAAACTGGCACAGGATATTACCTTAATCACGGCACAAGTGACGATCTGCAAGCAGAAGCAGATGATGATACTCATGAAGATGATTTGTGGTATGTACTCATGCAAGCTATTTCGCCAAATGAGTACGCAGGAATCACATATCTTTGCGAACGCTACTGTGATTTATGGGTTGATTTCTGGAATACTCAAATGCTGATTCTGGAACAACAAGTTAAAGAGAAAGTCACTGCTTAACTTAATAGTGGGTGACGGCGATCTATCTAAATTGCTACTTTGGGGCGAACATAGAATTCGGACAAAATAGGATGCTAAGGGTAGAACTTAGTTCTTGAGCTACTTTTAGTTGATGATTTCAACAAATTGACATATTCAATCACAGATCTTAGCACCTTTTCTGACACAAGAAATCGGGCGTTGCTGAATTCAGGTATGAAATGCACAAACGATTTTTGGAGGGGTAATGCCTCGTGCTTACCCCGCATCGAGTAAGGGTACCCACAAGCGGTGTTTTTAGTCGGGGGAAACCCCCGACTAAAAAAACGACAAGACGGGGCACCCCTACA
>NZ_JANNDR010000391.1:0-11922 GCF_031378165.1 Chamaesiphon sp. OTE_75_metabat_556 | reverse complement strand
TTTAGCGGCATCCTGACCCGTCCCGATACTATTGGGATCGGTAAAGTCGGTTGCTTGACGCGAATCTGTCAGTAGGAACTGGTGTTGCGAACCGTCGGGTTGTTCGATATAACCGAGTACTAAATCGGCATTTGGGTTTTGCTCGATACTGCGGAGTAAGACTTTGGTCTGATAATCGACGAAGGTTTTGACTTGATCTTGGTAAATGGCTTCGAGTTCGGCGTCGCTGAACTTAGTCAGTCCAGTGTTGATCCGCTCGGGGAAGCGAAAATCGGCTTGGGGTGACCAGGTGCCGATATTGGTATTGATATCATCAACATTGGCAACCACCCCAGGGCTTTCAGCCGGACGGGGAATATAAGCACTCGAATACCGCGCGATATTTACCTTCGACAAATCGCCACTGAGGGTACTGGCGAAGAAAGAAGTACCGACTTTATTCGTACTGCCCTCAAAGTAGAAGGAACTGGATTTTTGGTCGCTGGCTTTGATAAAAGCCGAGCCGGTAGCGGGTAAAGTGGCTGCACCTTTGATGCCGACATTGGCGTCAAAGACTACCAATGTATCGTAATTGGTAACTTTATCATCAGTGGTATCGATCGCCGCTACCTGCATCTCGTAGTTACTACTGGTACTACCACCTGTCAAGGCCGTGCCAGCGATCGTTTCTAACTTAGCTACTTTGACCGTGCTGTAAGAACTTTTGCCCAGCGCAGCTAGTCCGGTCACAGCCTGAGTATTACCGATCGTAAAATCAGCCGCAGTCAGACTGAATCCAGTCCCGCCAATCCCCCCAAACGCCCCATAAGGAACGGTATAACTGACCGTGCGATCTTCTTTTTTGTCTAAGATGGCTTTGCTAGTAGTCGCGGAGAGAATATTTGCGCCATCCGCACCAGGGAAAGTCGCCGCGACGACAGTTTTACCCGCTGCTTGGAGTGTCGTCCAGATTGGCGTAGAGGTGGGTGTAGTATCCTCGCTGGGGTCGATCCCAGTTTGATAGTCATAACCACCGATCGGGGCAGCAAAACCGCTAGTATTGGTAGTAAAAGGATTGGAAACTAGGCTGAAACTATTGGCGTTGATATCGTTATTAACTGCGGTCGAACCAGTCGCGATCGCGATGTGAGAGGGAGCAGTAATTGAAGGGGTAATAGTTTGATTATCTGTGGCTGCGACCCCTTTGATTTTGAGCAGTCCCAAGCCAGTTTTGGCATCGAGAACGCCATTTGCCAAATACTTATCGACGATCGCATCAGTCGCCCCATCGAGGGAGAGCAAGATTACTTTAGGAGCCATGTTATTTATAAAGTTGAATTTTTTGTAAACTTCAAACCAAATGTCAATAGGGCTAATTCCGATCGGAATTAACCCTATTTAGATAATTGCGAACCTAAACGAATGCGAAACTGCTGGAATTGAGCGTGCTAGATTGAATTCCCGTTAAGAGGGCGAGATCTTTACCGCTAGCTTTGATGAGAGTGTCGGCACCTTGTTGAGTGAGCGTCACTTTGCTAAAGTCAGTCACGCCAGTAATACCCAAGATGAGTAGTTTGTCAATCCCCACTCCAAAGTCGCTTACGGTATTGCTACTAGTGGGCAGACTGCCAGCAGCCAAGTAGAACTTGTCACTACCCGCACCGCCGTTGAGGGTGTTACCACCTTTGCCAGCATAGATAATGTCATTACCAGCACCACTATCGAGGAAGTCATTACTTCCCGCAAATAAGGTATCGTTACCCGCGCCACCATAGAGCCGATTGCCGCCTTTGCCTTGACTGGCATCGAGAATATCGTCGCCAGCCTCACCAAACAGCCTGTCGGTATTGCCTGCATAGAGTTCGTCGTTGCCGTCGCCGCCGTAGATCCGGTTGCTGTTGCCTTTAGAAACCGAGCCATCTACCAAGTCATTGCCGCCGTCAGTAAAAACAGTATCATTGGTGGCCGGAACGAGCGTGGTATCGTTACCGCTAGTACCCGTAATGACTTTGTTGGTTGCTAGACCAGCCAGACCGACTGAGGGACTGAGATTCAAGGGCTTGTCCAGACCGATTTGGACGATCTCGTTGTTGTCGATGCCGGAGGTGCGACCAGTCGAGAAGGGGTAGTTATTATCATTGGCGATTAAGATCGTATTGGCATCGAGCACTAAGACATTCTCGATCGTCACGAAGGGCATTTTATAAGTAGTGCTGCCATCTTGATTCAGATCTTGCGGATCGGGAATATTTAAGAGGTCGGCGACTTCTTCTTTGGCTACAAAGCCGTTGGCATCTTGTTTGGACAAGTCGATTTTGTAGACTTTTTTAAATTTCGCCAAATCCCCTTGATTATTGTCGCGCTCGATGACCAGATATTCGTGATCGTTAACAACAGTCAGATCGCCGATCGCGTTAGCTGCCGCTTCGAGCTTGTAGTAACCAGCTAAACTCTCAAATTTCTGAGTAGCCAGATCGAATTGATTAATCCGCAGCGTACCCGCCACATCGCCGACAACCGTGCCTTCTAATAGCGCGTACAGTTTCGTTTTCGAGGCATTGAGCGCGCCACCTTCATAACCCCTGGAACTACCGAGATTGGAAACGATCGTGTCGTCGGTGCGACCGCCTAAAGCTGTAGTAACATTGGCACTACCGATCAATTCCTGACGCACGCTATAGCCAGTCGCCGGGAAATCGGTAAAGAAACCATCGACACCGAGTTTGATGTACTGCTCGAATTCGGCGCGAGCATCCCCACCATAGTCGGATGCCAAGAAGACAGATTCATCGCGCAAGGTATAGAGATGGACTTTTAAACCCGCCGCGTGCGCGTCCGTAACCAGTGTCGTTGGCGTCCCTAACACTCGATCGGCATCGGTAATTTGACCATCGGCATTGAGGTCGTCAGCTTTGCCATCGCTGTTTTTATCTACCGTGCTAGCTGGGACGATCGTCCGTTTATCGGGGCCGATCCCAGTTGCATATTTAGCAATTTCGGTCAATCCGGTGGGCTTACTCAGGTCGGCATAGGTGCGTTTGTCACCACTAGCCACCAAGTCATAAGGACTACCAGTACTGCTAATCAACTGGACGAGCGGAATATTCACCCCCGCTGTGGGCATAATCGTCGTCTTCAATTCTTTGAGATTGGTAGTCTCAAAAGATTGGATATAGACGCGACTGGGGTCGGTAAAACCCTGTTTGACGAGGGTATCGACTACTTTTTGACCGAGGTTGACATTGATGGCTGTCCCATCGATATATTTACCTTCTGTTTGGAAGTAAGTCGGGTGCTTGGTTTCAGGATAGATGCCGATCTTGATGCCCGTGGTTTTTTCATAGTCTTGCACCAAGTCGATGATTTCATCAAAGGTAACAACCTGAAGCTTATCACCATCGTATTCGGTACCGCGTAATGCTGGGAGCCGCTCGATCGCATTGAGCGTTTTAATCTCAGCGAGGGTAAAGTCTTCAGCAAACCAACCCGTCACACTTTGGCCGTCGAGGATTTTGGTGGTTTTGCGGCTGGCAAATTCCGATCGCTTATAAATGTCAGTGCTGGTATTGGTTGTATTGAGGGTGCCATCAGCATTTAATACAGCTAACATCGGCTCGTGACGGGCAATTAACACGCCATCTTTGGTAATGACCAAATCTGGCTCGATGAAATCTGCCCCATCCGCGATCGCCACTTTGTAAGCTGCTAAGGTGTGTTCGGGCCGATCGCCGGAAGCACCCCGATGGCCGATAACGATCGGGGCTTTGTTGTCGAGGGTATTAAAAGTTGTCTGCTTGGAGATGTCAGGATTGTCTGGCGATCTGACGATCGGCGAGACAACTTGGTCGCGCACCGCATCAGCAGTCCCAGGGAAATCGGAGAAGAAGCCATCGACACCCGCATTAATAAATGCTTTGTATTCTTCGGCAGGATTGCCATTATAGTCGGCAGCTAGGTTCCGCGCTTCATTGCGGAAGGTGTAAGTATGTACGAGCAGATTATTGGCATGAGCATTGCTCACCAATGAGGTGGCAGGCAAGACGGTGCGATCGGTATTATTCACAACACCATCTTGATTGACATCATCGGCTTTGCCGTCGCCATTGGCATCGGTACCCTTGGAAGAGATAATCATCGGTTTCCACGCGCCAATCCCATCGGCGTATGTGGCAATCTCTGTTAAGCCAGCTACCGTTTGCAGGTCGCCGTAAGTCCGTTTATCACCACTGACAGTGAAATCATATGGCTGTTTGTTGACATCTTGGTAACTGAGTGAACCATCCAAGTTGACATCATAAGCGTCTAATAACTGAATCAGGGGGAGATTAGTTTTGGTATTGAGTTCCTGGAGATTGGCAACTTCAAAGGATTGAATATAAACGCGGCTGGGGTCGGTAAAGTTAGTTTGATTGAGCGTCGCCAACAGCGGCTCTTCTAAGGATAAGCCCAAGTTATCGTGGTAAGTTGGATGTTTGGTTTCGGGATAGATCCCGATCTTTTTGCCAGTGTCAGTTTCGACTTGTTTGACGAGATTGACGATCTCTTCCAGCGTGGGAATTTCATAGAGATCGTTGAAAGTTTGGGGTCGATCGGCGACTGGTTGGATCGCCCGCAAGGTCTTGATTTCCGCTAAGGTAAAGTCCGACGCAAAAAAACCTTCTTCGGCCACCCCATCGACCATTTTAGTGGTCTTGCGGCTGGCAAATTCGGGATGGTCTTTGACATTGGTGGTCGCAATCAAATTTGGCTCGTGACGCGCGATCAGTACGCCGTCTTTAGTCGATACCAAATCTGGTTCGATAAAGTCGGCACCACGCTCGATCGCCAATTGGTAAGAGGCTAAGGTATGTTCGGGACGCTCGCCAGAGGCACCGCGATGGCCGATAACGATCGGTTCTTTGCCATTGAGGGTATTGAGTTTGGTATAGTTTGGTGTCGCAATTGGTGCTTCTAACAGCTTCCCCGTCGCATCAAAGTGAAGGGTATAAGGGCCAAATTCATCGCCGATCCAAATCGAACCATCTGCCGCAATATTGAAAGATTCGATATCGAAATCTGCGCCAGTTAATAACCGATCGGTCGTATTATTATTGACGATCGCAAATCCCGCTTTTTGATCGGGATCGGATAGTTGAAGAAAGTCCCCAATTTTCACCGTCCCGTCGCCACCCAAACCTTGAAAACTGGGATTGGCTTTGTAAATCCGCAATAGGAAGTCCGAACTATTAGATTTAGCACCGTAGCCATTATCGGCCATAAACCAGTAATTACCAGAGCTATCGGCAAATTGGACTGCACTCAAACCTTGCACTGGCTGACTGGAAAACGGAATAGTCCTACCGTTGGTGGTGCCAGTAATTGTCGCACCTGATGCTGGCCCCGATGCAAAAGTATCCGCAGGCAGTGAAGCATAACCTTTTAATGCAGTCATAGTCAGTTGGGGATGTTTTCTATGAGGATGATGAGAAATCTGCTAATAACGACACGATCGGGGTTTCGGAATGCTGATGCCAACTTTGATTTAGAGATTGATCGTGCCGCCGATCGCCACAAGTGACAATAAAATTTAGTATTTTTACGGCTGCTTTAACTTAGCCAGTAGCGATCGACACTGATTTTTTATGGCAATAATTGCAACATCACTATACCAAGCACAGATTAAGAACTAGTTATTTCAACGTGCTGCTTTTTACAGAATATCGAATTGTTTTGTTTGCAAAAATATGATAACTGACGCCGATCGGGCAAGATTTTTCGCTCTAAAGTAGCGAACAACCACTCTGGCGATCGAGAATTCTGGTTGACTATGTAATCGATCTTCGATGTTCGATCGAACATCGAAGATCGCGAAACTAGCATTAGTCAAAGCCGGATTAATCAAGTCGCACGATGTGGAATCGATCTACACCACCGCTCCGATCGATATCAAAGCTTTCGGCAGCGTGAAAAACATCGTCGTTATTGTGTTGCGTATTAAGACACTTTTAATCGATTCTTAACCGATTAATCATAGGAACTTAACAATGGGCAACTCTAATATAAAGGTTGGCCTTGTTACAGATATCTCTAGGTGTAGCCATCGCTACATCTCCAGGGGTAATCCTCCAAAAAAATATCGGATTTGGGTAATTGGTATTTAAGTAGCTGTCTGCGATCGAATGTAGGCAGAGTGTTAGTTCGGTAAGTTCATCAGTTCGACTGTAAATCATCTCAACCAAACATAGGCAGGTTATCTACAATGGCTAAGAATACGATTATCATGATTGGCGATGGGATGGGCTGGGAAATGACCCGCGCCGCTGCCATTTACAAACAGATCCAAGAAGGCAAAACTGGCACCAGCCTCAGCGATTACTATACCTCTGGTAAAGGTACGGGTCTGAACATGCAAACGTTGACGGGTTATACCTTGGCAACTACCTACGGGACAACAGTACCAAACAGTTCCGGGGTTTATAATACAGGTCAAGCCGCGATCGCGGATAGCAAAGGGGTAGTCGGGAATACGGGACTGACGACGACTACCAATGTTACCTATTCAGATATTTCTGGCTTTGATTTCAACACCACGTTTAACCCCGGTACCACACCAACTGGTGGTGCAAAAGTTAGCGATGGGGTTGTCGGCAACTTGGTTGGTTACGATCCGGTCAAAGGCGGTGCCACTCCTTGGACTGCGGGTACTGAAAAAGAATATATCAAGTACAGCTATCCTGACTCGGCCAACACCGCAACCACCCTCTATTCTGGCGTCAAAACTTACAATGGTGCGGTTGGCGTGGACATCTTTGAAAATCCGGTCGAGAGCGTCTTATCCAAAGCCGCTCAGGCCGGTAAATCGACTGGTCTAGTGACCTCCGTCCCGATCGACCATGCCACCCCCGCTGCCGCCGCTGCTAACGTCAATAACCGCAACAAATTTGACAACGGTTATGAAGATACCGCGCTCGATAGTATCCTCCAACAAGAACTCCGCGTTTATCAACCGACAGTCTTATTAGGTGGTGGGCACCCTCTCTCCTCGACGGGAAATGTGTTACCCAATGGTGTAGAGCCAAGAGACAATACTTATATCAAAGAATCTACCTACCAAGAACTCAGCAAAAATCCGACCAGCAATATTTACGACTATACGTTCGTAGAACGCGGGACAGATGCGGCGAGTAAACTTGCCAGTACTGCCGCTAGCCTCGATCCCGAAAAAGGCGATCGCCTCTTAGGTCTCTATGGCGCGCGCGGTCAAGATGGGAACTTGCCAGTTAGCTCGGCCAATGGCGACTACAGCACTACAGGTTTGGCGATGTTCACCGTCAACTCCACCAAAGGATTGAACCCCGACACCGTTCGCCCCTTAAAAGCGGGTGAGACTGATGCTTCATTCATCGCGACCGAGCGCAACCAAAACCCCACCCTCGATGACTTAACTAAAGCGGCACTCACCGTTTTGGGTAAAGATCCCGATGGGATGTGGCTGATGATTGAAGGTGGCGATATCGACTGGGCGGCTCATGACAATAATATTGACAACCTAATCGGTGCGACCTTGGACTTCGATAAGGCAGTCGGATCGGTCATCGATTGGATTAATAAAAACGGCGGTTGGGCAGATAACGAACTGATCGTCACTGCCGACCACGACCACTATCTGACCCTCAATGGCGACTTTCCCACGCTAGTGCAAAAAAATGCCAGCAATGGCATCAGCGCACTGACCGACAATGATACGATCGCTGGATCGGGTCAAACGTGGGGATCTAGCACCACAGATAAATATGACTGGGGCAATCACACCAACCGCCCCGTCCCCGTTTATTACCAAGGGCCGGAATCCTCCCTGTTGACAGCTTCGATCGGGACTGGCTACGAAGCATACGGCAAGGAAGTTAAGGGCATTCCTGGTTTAATCGATCAGGTGGATATCGCCCAAACGATGTTTGCCTCGGTCGCGGAAACCAGTCAGCAAAATTTGGTATCGGGAACTCCTGGCAGCGACACCGAAATCGCCAAGGTGGGCGGCACGATCGATGGCGTGCAGGATACGATCTATACTGGCAACGGCAACGATACGATCGATCTGGCTTTCAATAGCAATGCCCGCAATAACACGGTGGATGCTGGTAAAGGTGACGACACGATTTTTGTCAGCCGCAATGACACCGTATTTGGCGGTGAAGGTAACGATACCTTCTATGCGATCGATGGCAAGGGTGAAAACCGGATGTCTGGTGGTGCTGGCAATGATACCTTCTATCTGGGCAGCAACGATCGCGCCCTCGGTGGCGATGGTAACGATAAATTCTACGCTGGTAGCGGCGGCGGCAACACCCTCTCTGGCGGTGCTGGTGCTGACCAGTTCTGGATTGCGACTGGCTCGCTACCGAGTTCTGCCAATACGATCGCCGATTTCCAAATCGGTACAGACGTCATTGGTATCTCCGGATCCAAGAGCTTGGGCATCAGCAGCAGCACGCTGAAATTAAATCAAACAAGTGCCGATACGACGATTAACTTTGGTACCCAAACCTTGGCAGTACTGACGGGTATTCAAGCTAGCAGCTTAAATACTAGCAATTCCAGCCAGTTTGTCTTTGGCTAATCGCGAATCGATTGACAGGTAAAGCGACGACTGGGCAGAACTTCCCGATCGGGAAATTCTGCCTTGTTTTTTAGCTGGATCGATTTGCTAATCTAATTTAGAGCGGTAATTTAGGGGTACCGATCGATCGCCCGATACCTTAATTGTGACAATCGATCGATGACAGTGAATCGATCGGATTTGAGGTTAACCAGACGTTAATATCTGCATAACCTGGTACCGAGCAATTACTGAGATAATCTGTGCAGGGTGCTACTTAGTTGACCTTTACACAAAAGTATCATCATGAAGATAACTGCAAACTTGCTAGATCCCAGCATTGTGACTTCCACCTTACCTCCAACCGATCGATTCTCGTCCCGAGAGGCTACGCCAACGGCACCACTCGACCTCGACACACCACTGAAACGGTTGTGTAAAAACGCGATGTCTGGACAGGAAGTGATCTCCCTATTGCAGAAATTTTCGATGCTCCCCCAATTTCAGCGAGAACTGATCCTGGATGCGGAGCTAGCTTCAGTTAGTTGCAGCCAAGAAGAGATGTTTAGTGCCTACAAAACTTTTTATCGCAAGTATCAGATTAATTCTGATGCCGAGCGCGATACTTGGCTGGTGCGAAATAAATGTACGCTAGCGCAATTAGAACATTCGGTGCTTCGCACACTCAAACTCGATCGCTTCAAACAAACAACTTTTGGGCATAAAGTCGAATCGTACTTTTTGCAGCGCAAAAGTCAACTCGATCGGGTGATTTATTCACTATTACGGGTTAAAGATCCTCATTTAGCTCAAGAGCTATTTTTTCGGATTCAAGATCGGGAAGCCACATTTACCGAACTTGTCAAGCAATATTCTGGCGGCCAAGAAGCTGATGTCGGTGGTGTCGTCGGCCCCCACGAACTGTCGATACCCCATCCAGTTTTGGCACAAAAACTCAGATCGCTCCAACCAGGACAATTAGCACCACCACTGCAAATTGCGGACTGGTTTGTAGTCGTCAGACTCGAAAAATTCTTGCCAGCGCAATTAGATCAGGTCGTTCAATCGCGGCTGATCGATGAGTTGTATGAGCAATGGCTACAGGCTCGATTGCATGATTTAAGTATGAGTGATTGAGTGGCAAATGTTAGGTGAGCCGCCAATCGAGATGTATGGCCGATGTTCGCCTGTTAAAGTTCGGCAAATTAAGCAAAATCAAATTATACATTACCTCTAAAATCGGCAACGCGATCGCGCAGCGTGAACGATCGACCCCAATTATTAATTCAAACTTTAAAAGATCATGACTTATACACCGATCGCGCCAGAAACTTTTTTAGCGCAAATCGAACCGTTTTGCCAGCTCTCGACGCAGACACAATCGAAACTGGCCAAAATCGCTCAGTATTATCGCTATCATGTCGGCCAACCGATTGCGTTGCGCGATCGACTCTCCGCCCAAGTGAATATCGTTGTCGAAGGTACTGTCCGCCTCCTGGGATATCCTTCCGACCACACCTCGCCGGTGACAATCGAACGGCTAGAAATCGGTAGTACTATCGGTGCAGTTGGGATGATTCGTGGCGTACCCTGCGAGTCAGCGATCGCCTCAACTGAAGCGATTTGCCTGACGATTCCCGCCGAATCATTCATGCAGATGATCGCCACAGAACCGATTCTCAGACATCATTTTTTCAATCGACCGAGTGCGATCGAAATCTTTGAAGTATTGCGATTGGAACTCGATCGATGTCCCAATCCAGAACAATTGCTCGAAGGATTGGGTGTTGACTCGCTCAAGGAGCTGGCACTGCAAGCGGCTAACACGGCTGTCGTCTACAATTCCCCATCCGAAATTCCGGCCGCATTGAGTACTTGGGATTGGTTTATCGCCAATCAGTCTTCGGAGCAGAGTGGTAGTCAAATGTACCAAATCGGCGATCGCGTCGATCTGACTACCATCCCCGCCCGCACCAAATTCCGGCTGCTGGGGATTGCACCCGATATTTTACAAGTTCCTGCTCCCCCAGCGCAGATCGATCGAGTTATCGATATCGACGCGGATACTGTCTTCTCCACGACTACCGACCTCACTGTGGCGAAACCGTCATTGATTCCCTACGCGCCCGATCTACCCCTGGCACTCAACCAGCCCACCAAATCGCGCCAAAAATATCCAATCGTCCGAGGGAAGGGACAGATCGACGGCAGCGTTGCCTGCTTTGAAATGCTCGCCAACCAATTCAAAATCCCCTTTAGACGGGATTCTGTCCGCAAGGTGGTTGCCCATCATGTCGAGCAATCTGGGGGGATTTCGCTCCAATTTTGCGGGGCTGTGGCCGACTTTTTGGGACTTCAGGGTCAATTGGCCTCAATTCCGATCGCCGATCTCCAGCGCATTCAGGTGCCAGCCCTGATTAAATGGGAAGACCGATTGGCCGTCGTTTGTGCTGTTTCTCACAAGTCAGTAACGATCGCGCTACCCGATAGTGGCTTGATTGAGCGATCGCCGCAAGAATTACTCCTCAATCAGGAATCAAAACCCGACGCTCCCGCTAACGATCTGATTTCGATTTTGTTAGTTCAGACTACACGTTATACCCCAGAGCAAAAGTTTGGCATCGGGTGGTTTTGGCCGGCGTTGGTGCAGTATAAAGGCGTGTTAATCGAGGTCTTAATTGCCTCTTTTTTCATTCAACTCTTCGGACTGGCTAATCCACTGATTACGCAGACGATTATCGATCGGGTGGTGCTCAACAATAGTCCCACCGCCTTGAATGTATTTGGGATTCTGCTGATCGGCGTGGCCATCGGCGAAGCCTTATTAACTAGTTTGCGCACTTTTCTATTTGTCGATACCACCAATCGGATCGATTTGGCATTGGGTTCGCAAATTATCGATCGCCTGCTCCGACTACCTTTGCGGTACTTCGAGAAACGATCGGTGGGGGAACTGTCTACCCGCGTCAACGAACTCGAAAATATCCGCCAATTTTTGACGGGTACAGCCTTGACTGTCGTCCTCGATTCGGTATTTTCAGTAATTTACATCGTGGTGATGTTAATTTATAGCTGGCTATTGACGCTAGTCGCCCTGGCAACTTTACCACTATGCATCCTGATTACGACTTTGGTATCGCCGATCGCCCGCAAACAGTTACGCACCAAAGCAGAACGCAATGCGCGATCGCAGTCGCACCTGGTCGAAGTCATCGCTGGCATCCAAACTGTCAAAGCCCAAAATGTCGAATTGCGATCGCGCTGGAAATGGCAAGAACGCTACACTCAATACGTGATGGCGGGATTCCAAACCGTAATTACCTTCACCACCGCCAATTCCGCCACCACCTTTCTCAATCAGCTCTCCA
>NZ_JANNDR010000347.1:0-2048 GCF_031378165.1 Chamaesiphon sp. OTE_75_metabat_556 | reverse complement strand
GGATAAGTTACCCGTGGAATCTCCGAAGGTTTGTCGGCTTCAGGCTAACGACGGACGGGTGCTGCTGGGACGGGCGATCGAGGCGAAGGATATCGGTGGCGTACTGGCGAAATTTGGTGTGGATAGCACTGAAACGCTGGATGCGGAGACGATCTTCCAACTAGTTTGGGAGGGTGAAAGTAGTTACACGATCGGGGGTAAGTGGAAGCTACAACGTAACTATTTTAAGGGTGAAGATCGATTGGAGATTCTGGAGGTTTACGATCGTAGTGACTTAGATTGGCTGCGGAGTATCGGCTGTTTTAGCGAGATGTTGAACTGTCGGATGCGGGTGTTTATTCCAGTGAATCAAGCTAGCATTACGATCGATTCATTATTGCAGTAGCTTCACGATTTGGTCATAGATCTAGCTGCCAACTATTTGTTGGCAGCTAGATCTTTTTTTTGATAAAGTTCGATCGGATGAATATTTTTCAGTTAGAACTATTCCCAGAAGAAGTAGAAAAGATCGATCTAACTACTCCCAAAATTCAGTGTTTGTTGAGTTCTCTACATTCCTGTTCTGGTGCCAAGGAACGTTGGAGTGCCCGAAAACAACAAGGACTCACAGATCGAGAATTAGAAGCTGCGATTGCCTATGAATTTGGAATTTGGGGCGGATCGACTCATCCGTTTTCACACACTCACAAAGGTGGTAAACAGCCAAAGTTTTGGCTGGGAGACGATTGGATTCATGGAAAACCAACTTTTCAAGGACGAGAATTGATAGATCTAGTCCGCAAATTATTAGATATTCCTTGAGTTTAATTTAGTTGTAATCGATCTACTGCCCTTGCAAATTCAAATCAGCGTAAAATCCAAACCTGCTCTGTATCGTAGAACTCACCGCGTTGCTCGATCTCAAATCCATTCAGCAGCAACGCCAGCCAAACCTGTACTAGTGGCATCTCGCTCGATTCTTGTAATGCCAATAATGACGTAGGCTGACCCCACTCCTCCAGCCGCTCCGAGATCGCCGCACCCCACGCCGACACATCTTCGTCGTGCGCCAATCCAATTGCTTCTCTATAAGCTGTTTCCGGATCTACTGGGTCTGATAAAATCGTCGCAAGTAAAACCTTTCGATCGATCTCAGCTACAACCGAGTGAACTTCATCAACTTCACTTTCTGAAAATTCAGACACCTTACGCGGCAAACTGGATAAAGGCTCGATGTAGATATCGAAGTCAATTTGCATCGTTTGCCGTACATATCGATCGAAAGCATCCCCAGGCATCACTGGGCCATCATCACTTCCAACCGCTTGAATCGACTCAAATGCCAATTGCGAACGCAACTCAAACAAATTGGTAATCTGCGAAATTGCCTCCCCTGCCACCTGTAACCGCCCCAGACAGCCTAAATTAACAATTGCCTCTTCCACATCCTGCCACAACCTAGCTAGATCGGCGAATTCTGGCTCACTCGCTGCCACCTTAATTTCCGTCCATACTGGCAGGTCAATCCATTCAAACTGTGGCATTCTCGACCTCACCATGATAAATGCAGGGACGAATTGGGCATAAATAAGGGTCTAGTCGTTCTTGCGCTGCAAACTTGCGAACGCCATACTTATCCTCCAGCAAAGCCAATAGCTTCTTCACATATAAATGGATTTGACTCGGCACCATCCCGATACAGTGAATCGGCTGGACGATAGCAACCCGCTCTTGCCCTTGCCACACAGTCGCAGAAATTGCATGAACGATCGATTCGGCTCCAGCCTCCCGATAGACCACCAAAACAGCGTATTGTATATCTGCAAACGCCGCCAGATCGGTAGGTGGTAATTCAATGACTGTTTCTTGACGATGCCGATTGCGTTGCTGATTCTTGCGATCGCGATGACGAGCATAGGATCTGCGACTGTAACAAACCTTGGGATTCCAACAACCATCCCCATCCGTGCCATGTAAAGCTTGAGCCTGAGCCGCTGAAAGCATGGCACACTTTTTGCATTTAAGTGGAATCGACCTACCCACAGTCGATTTTGTGGCTGATTCGGATG
>NZ_JANNDR010000337.1:0-10562 GCF_031378165.1 Chamaesiphon sp. OTE_75_metabat_556 | reverse complement strand
CATCAATTTTAGCGACAAAACATATTCATTTACGTCGATCGTTTTTGCAAAAATCATCTAAAAATGCGTGACTTCTGATTGCAGATTTGATAGATTGTTTTTAACAAGTTCGAGAGAGCTTGCGAAACAAAAAAACATTTCTAGGAAAAACAAAATGTCTAAAATTCAAATTATCGATCTAAATGTCAACTCCGAAGACTTAAGAGATATCTCTGATGAAGAACTCAATCTCCAAGGTGGCGGATGGCTTTGTGACCTTATCAAATGCATAATCTCATTATTCTAATAAGAGATTTCGGAGGTTTAATCATCCAGTGAATCGATATTACTGGATGATCTAGATTAAATTCAACTGCCTCGATCTAGAATCGCTCATTTATTCAATTTGAATTAACTGAGCGATTCCCCAATCTCAAAAAATAACTCCAGGAGATGCTAAAAATGTCTTTAGAAAATGTTGCAGCATTTTATGAAAAATTAGGCCAAGATAGAGTTTTTTGTCAGCAGATCAAAGATGCTGACAGTGAATCACAAAAATGGCAAATAATCCAAGCTGCTGGGTTTGACTTTTCACCAGCAGAGTATGCCCAATTTACGGCTCAAAATTTTGACCTCAACGAAAGTGAGATTCAAGATTTGAGTATTGAAGAGATGGCCGGAGTCGTTGGAGGATTTAAGTTTTGGGTAACTCCAATGTATGGGTTAACCTTGCCACCTCTCGATCTTTATGGTGGAGAAAAGTCCTGAAACCTAGCAAAATTGTCTAATGTCTAAGAGGCTGTTTGAAAAGTATAAGATAGCACTCATAAACCCTAGAAGATCCCCCCTAGCCCCCTTCAAAAGCAGGGCTGATCTATTGAAAAAAGAAAAATCTGTAGGGGTGGGTTTATGCTAAAAATCGCGAATTTAACGATAACTATCGTACAAACCCGCCCTCACCCACTATCAACTTCCAAATCATATTTTTCCATGTTTGAAATAAAGTGATCGTTAGGTTACTGGTGGGTTTGGGCAGGTTCGTACGAAGGGTGACTTCAAGTTCAAGTTAGTCGCATAAACCTGCCCCTACGGATTATTCTCTTTCCGATGGATCCGCCCTGCCCTTCAAAAGGGGGGAACCGGATTAAAGTCCCCCTTGAAAAGGGGGATTTAGGGGGATCGGACAGCCTACGATCGTAACAAATAAAACTTTTCAAACACCCTCTTAGCCGTCTAAACAAAGCTGAGTCTTTAGTTGTACATAATTCACAATCTTTTTGATTGGGTAATCTCCAAATTCCCATCAATACCAATTTTTCGCACCTCAAAGAATATTGAGTGCTATCCAATTACAAACAAGCAGTAAATTGACTTATCACAGAATTAGTTACGCTGTCTGGGAAATCACTCTGAAATGCAACCTTGCTTGCCAGCACTGCGGTTCTCGTGCTGGGCAAGCGCGGAGTGAAGAACTTTCCACCGCTGAAGCACTCAACTTGGTGCAACAACTGGCCGCAGTTGGCATTACCGAAGTTACCCTCATTGGCGGCGAAGCATTTCTCCGCAATGATTGGCTCGAAATTGCTCAAGCAATTACCGCAGCAGGAATGATCTGTGGCATGACCACGGGCGGCTTTGGCATCACCTTGGAAACGGCACAAAAAATGAAAGCTGCCGGAATTAAAGTTGTCTCTGTCTCCGTTGATGGATTGGAAGCAACTCACGATCGACTCCGAGGAAAACCAGGATCTTGGCAATGGGCATTTAAAACCATGAGCCATCTCCAGCAAGCCGGAATTCCTTTTGGTTGCAATACCCAAATTAATCGGCTCTCTGCGCCAGAGTTTCCCAAAATTTATGAACGGATCGGGGATGCTGGCATTTCTGCTTGGCAAATACAGCTAACTGTGCCCATGGGCAATGCCGCAGATAATAGCGATATCTTGTTGCAGCCCCCTGAACTGCTGGATGTCTATCCGATGATTGCCCAGGTCGCAGAACGTGCCCAGCAAGAAGGCATCAGAGTTCAAGCTGGAAATAATATTGGCTATTACGGTCCTTATGAACGGTTACTTCGGGGTGGAGATGCTTGGTCTTTCTGGCAAGGATGCTCCGCTGGTCTTTCGGCTCTGGGAATAGAAGCCAATGGTGCCATCAAGGGATGTCCCTCGTTGCCGACGTCTGCTTACACAGGCGGTAATATTCGCGATTACGATCTCCGCACGATCATTGAAGAAACCGAAGAACTGCGGTTCAATCTTGGTGCTGGAACGCCACAAGGAACAGAACATCTCTGGGGATTTTGCAAGACTTGTGAATTTGCAGAACTCTGTCGTGGTGGTTGTAGCTGGACGGCGCACGTTTTCTTCGACAAACGAGGGAATAATCCCTACTGTCACCATCGTGCGTTGACCCAAGCTGAGCGAGGTCTGCGCGAAAGATTTTATCTCCAGCGACCTGCCGAGGGAAATCCTTTTGATAATGGGGAATTTGCACTGGTGGAAGAATCGATCGATAGTTCTTGGCCAGAAAATGACCCACTTCGTTTCACCGCTAACAAAATCCAGTGGCCAGAGCACTGGTCACAAACAGCAGCAATAAGTTTAGTAGGAGTGTAACGATGGCAGAAGCAACAGCCAAACAATCTGCACTCCCACGCTCCCCGTGGCAAAGTCAAGTCACTTATCTACGCTTGATGTTCAAGGCTAAAAAAGCCCTCGATCGCATTGAGCAAAAAAAACAAATTCATCCAGAAAATCTCATCTACTCCAGAGGGAAAAAACCTCCAGCATCACCACTTCCGAAGATCGAAAGTGAATGAGTAGATGGGTAGATGAGTGTATGGGTGGATGAATCTGTAGCTTGTCTTTAGAGAATTGGTATAACGTACTTCATCGCAAATGAAAGTGCTGTAACGGAAATCGCTAATTTGGCTCGATCGATCCCAACTCTGCGGAAATGTCCATCGGACGACTGTAGACAAGGACATGGAGGGATTACTAGAAAAATCGATCTATGCGTCACATCAAACTCAGTCTACTTATCTTGACCACACTGTTAACGTCTAGTTGGCCAGCTAGTGCGTATCAATTATCGATCGAACCGCAACAGCAACCAGCCGCGACATCGAGCAGGTTAATTGCCGACGTCACATCCACAGATTTCATCACTGGTGGCATCACTCTACTCAATAACTTACTCAATCCACCCCATCGCTCGGCCGAAATTACTGCCGATACCGAAATCAAGAAAGCTAAGATTGCGGCTGAAGTGGAAATTGCCAAGGAA
This sequence comes from Chamaesiphon sp. OTE_75_metabat_556, assembly GCF_031378165.1. Lineage (NCBI taxonomy): Bacteria > Bacillati > Cyanobacteriota > Cyanophyceae > Gomontiellales > Chamaesiphonaceae > Chamaesiphon > Chamaesiphon sp. OTE_75_metabat_556. The sequence goes on along the minus strand of NZ_JANNDR010000337.1, from coordinate 7,295 downwards.
AGACTCCGCATCGAAGCTAGCCAAAATACCGATCGAGTTACTCCTGTCCTCAATCAATGGGGCGTCGCTCGGACTAATTGCGCGCCCGGTTTAGTCTTTATTAATGGGCTAACTACTGATACTATTTGTATCCAACCCAGTCAAACGATCGCCGCTGGTTACTATGATTATGATAGTGCCAAGCAGCAACTGATTAGAACTATTAGCACCACCAAGATTGTCCAATCCAAGCCAATTACTAGCACTATAAATTCTGCTAGAGATCGCGGTTTCTAATTAATTTAATATCTTCTATATTTTTACTTGTATATATCGATCGAGATCGCATGAAACTGACGATAGCTAACTATTTACTAATTCCGACTATTTTTGCAACTGTCATCCTCTCTGTTCAAATCGGGCGATCGCAGATGCCGCCAGTTGTTGATAATTCGATCTCCGACGAGATCGAAGGTGACACAACCAATCTCACGGCTGAATCGAGTCTGCGCGTCAGTTGTCAGGATCTCAAAACTGTCGTCCACAAAGGCGATCGACAGGCGGTAATGTTAAGTTGGAATTATGGTGGCTTCGGTAGCGAGTACACGCCAATGAAACGCTGCCAAATCGTCTCAGAACGCCTCCAGCAAGCCGCAAATCGCAATGGCGGTACATTCAAAGATTTGCAACTAGCCAGCGGCACGGTGAACTCAGTGACGGTCATCTGTGCATTGTCAGCTAAAAGCAGCAACTGCGATCGGCAAAACATGTTGTTCACACTCAAACCAGAAAACTCCCGCAATCCCGAAGCCATCATCCAAAAAATCTTTAGTTTCGCCAAAGATGGGAGTGCCTCGATCGAAGAAAGTGCTGGCGGTAAGCCCAAACTAGACAAGAATCTCGGCCACTGGGAGCAAAGAGCCTTTGGACGATCGCATCGAGCGATGCCCAGCAAGCAGAGCAGTCTAGATACCGGCTTTTAGTCGGAAGTAAGCTAAAATATTGCGGTATTTAACAGCTAGAGATCGAGATGAATATCGGCCAATCTGCTCCTACATTTACAGCACCTGATCGCGAGGGCAAACATAATAGTCTGGAAGATTTTCAGGGTCGATGGTTGGTGCTGTATTTTTATCCGAAAGATAATACTCCAGGCTGTACGACTGAAGCGATCGAATTTACAGCCAAACTACCCGAATTTCTTGCGCTCGATGCTCAAGTTGTCGGCATCAGTCCCGATTCGATCGCTTCGCATGGGAAGTTTATCGACAAGCAAAAGTTAGCAATTATGTTACTGAGCGATCCCGAACATCAAATTGCTGAAAATTACGGCGTCTGGCAATTAAAGAAGTTCATGGGCATGGAATATATGGGCTTCGTACGTTCGACTTTCGCGATCGATCCGAGTGGTAAGATCGTTAAAATTTGGTCGAATGTCAGAGTCAAAAATCATGTCGATACAGTACTTCAGGAATTGAAGTTACAGGTCGATCGATAATACGTCTCTTTCTCCTTTAATCGAGATCGCCAGATCGATTCGGTAGGAGCAATTCATGAATTGCTCCTACCGAATCGATCGCTGGAAAACTACGCCAGACTTGTACTATCAAAGAGTTCGCACGTATAACTATAAATCTCCAACTTAACGACATTACTATTTAATCCTTCGGCCACGGAATACTAGCGATAATTTGACAGCCGCGATCGGGCGCACTAATCAAATCGAACTCACCTTGTAATGAGAGTACCCGTTCCCGCATCCCCTGCAAGCCAAATCCTGTCAAGTTATTAGTCAGAATAAAACCGCGTCCATTATCGGTAATTTGGAATTTGATCGAATTAGACTCGGTCCGAATATCGATCGTCACTTCCGTAGCGTGGGCATATTTACTGATATTTGTTAATGCTTCTTGGATGATGCGATAGATCGTAATTGCAACAGACGGTGGGAGCTGCTCTGGTAGATCTAAATGACAGATCGGTTGAATATAATTAGACAACTTAAATTCATCTGCCAATTTGTGAATTGCCGTTGGTAAATCCTGGTTGTGCATCGGATCTGAACGCAATGCCGACACAGATTGGCGGACATCCCGAAGGGCGATCGAACCCAGTCGCTTGGCTTCTACTAATACTTCTCGCGATTTTTCGGGTTTGACTTGGGAGAGTTTGACAGCCATCTCCAGATGGAGATTGAGAGCAGTCAGCGAGTGTCCCAATGAGTCATGAATCTCGCGAGCAATTCGATTGCGTTCTTGTAAACTACCATTTTCCTGCGCTCTGATTGCATAGCTGCGAATGCGTTGATTGGCGATCGCTAGTTCTTCTTTGGCTTGTTTTTCGGCCAAAATCCTGTCTACTAATAGTTGCAAACTCAGTAAGATTCCGCCAAATAACGAGACAAAACCCCACCGAAATCCATCTCGTTCGCGGCGCGTCTCCTGTGATGAATCTGACGGACGATTGCCAACGATCGTTGGCGCACTGCCAGTCGCTGCCGATCTCGGATTAGTGGTAGTTGTCTCTGCGCGATCTCGAAATCCTTGAGCATTGTGGACGCGCTGGCGATAGGGGAATAAATTCATCGTCGTTAGATACAACGCAAAAATGCCCCCAGTAATCCACAACCGATATTTGCGATCGAAGATCAAATAACTCCGAATCACCACAATAATCAACAGCAACCCGACCGGACGCATTCCGCTCGCCGCAGCGACAAAAACGGGAATAATTTGGGCGATCGTATAGAGAATTCGGACTAACAACTTACCCCCAGGTAGTCGCAATCCCATCACTGCCAATAACACCACAATCCCGATATTCAACCATTTTGGTTCCAGCATTTGCCCATCGCGAGGCGATACTTCCAAGGCCATCACCACTGCAAATAAAATCCACTCGATATATAGTAACGATCTCAGAGGGTGACGCATGAGAAATTCAATCTGCATTCAAAGTGGGTGATGGGGTGGTAGTAAATCTAAGAGGGTGTTTGAAAAGTCAAATTTGTTACGCTCAAACCTTAGAAAATCCCCCTAGCCCCCTTAAAAAGCGGATGTGCTTACTGTTCGGGTTCCCCGACAGTAAGGCACACCAAGTAGGGGGAACCGGATCTTAGTCCCCCTTAAAAAGGGGGATTTAGGGGGATTCATGCCAACTACGGGTGTCGAAAATAACTTTTCAAACAGTCTCTAAGGCATTAGCTGAGGTGAGATCGGCGAGTCGCCAAAACAATTACGCATGTTTCTTCTAACATAACTGGATTTGTTCCAGAGCGAGCGTTACCTTAGTCATGCTTTGGACTAGTTTAATCTATGACTAGCGGTTAGTTATTAATGGTCGCGATCGTGACCTTTGCTGGATGTGGAAATGGAGCCAAAAAACTTAAGATAGCAGCATGGAAATCAAACACATCTCGCCACCAACACCCCCGATTCCAAGCATGAAAAACCAACTACTTAAATTGCTACCACTTTTGGCAATAGCGATCGCCGCCCCAGCATTTGCGGCCAATAACTACCTCAGTCACAATGCTGCTCCAGGACAGATTGCCTCCAGCGAGATGGGCAATCGTCGCAACTATTCCAATCTCACACCAGCACAGCAGGCAAAAATGGCGGAACTCCGAGCTGCTACTCGCAGCCAGATCGAGGCCGTACTGACTCCCGAACAACGCCAGAAATTCAGCCAGATCCAGGTACAACGTCAAACTACCAGACAAGGTCGCAAGGGGATGATGATGAATCTCACCACCGACCAAAAAGCCAGACTCAAGGCCATTCGCGAGTCAAATCAATCGCAATTTAAAGCAATCTTGACTCCCGCCCAACAAGCACAACTCCCTCAACGTGGTGGCTGGCGTCGTGGTGGTGTGGCACGGTTGAATCTCACCCCAGAGCAACAGACCAAATTTCAGCAACTGCGGGCATCGACACGCAGCCAAATGCAAGCAGTCTTGACTCCCGCCCAACAGCAGCAAGCAAAGGTTCGTCAAGAGCGTCGCCAAGCCATGGGCAACACTTGGAAAAGTCTGAATCTAACCGCCGATCAACAAGCCAAGATCCAGACAATCCGTCAATCTAGCGAGCAACAGTTGAAGGCGATTCTGACTCCAGAGCAACAAGCTCAACGCAAATCTCGTCACGGACATGATGGGAGACACAACGGCAGACATCAATCCGTCTAGTTACCGATCGACTCACCTCAACATATCAATTACTTAAATTTAGACTCAATCATGTTAAAACTCATTGCACCGATCGCGCTAGCTGCACTTACCGTCCTGTCGATCGCTCCCCAGTCACAAGCCATCCCGATTAACCTCAATTCCATCTTTATCGGCCAAAATCGCGACGGCGATACCCGCGTCAAAGCGGTAATTCAAGTTGGGTCGCAACCACAATATGCTAACCGTTGGGAAGGGCGACGTCACCGCGAGTGGGAGATCCAACGGGAACGCGAAGCCGAACGCCGTCGCCAGAGAGCCTATTACCATCGCGATCGCTATGAAGATCGCAGCGACTACCGTGGTGAATATCGCGGCCGCTAAAATCGGCGATCTGCGATCGGTTAAATCTATTCGAGCGAACCTGTCGATCTATGATCGCGATCGCCGCTACAATCGAGATCGCGGTTACTCGCGTGGGAGTATCCTCCAACAACGAAGGACTTTGGAGCGACAACGCGATCGTGAAGCCGATCGCCGTCGCTATCGATATGGAGATCGTCGTGACAACCGTGATCATGGCTATTATCGTCGCAATCGCTAAGTTTAGAGCTGCTAATGCCGATCTACTTTACGACGTTAGAACCATTCAGACCGATAGCTTATCTCTACATCTGTCGATCAAGATCATTCAGCTACAGATCGATTAGATCTGTTAAAAACATGACAATCTAATAGTTAGCTGGTTTCAGTGCGGTTCGGAGGCATGTCTTGAATCGATCGTCCGTCAGATCTTCAAGGTTCGTGCAATTATTTATCCCAAGTAGACAAGTATTTACGGGGATTGGCTAGTTGGTTCGATCGCCTCAAATACTTTATCAAATAAGAGGATTCGATCGACTGAGAGCTGTTAGCAACAGCAGCAGATATTTGCCGATTCAAATCTATAATTAGGCAGTTGGGACATCTAACTATTGACAGATAATTATACGTTTGAGATTCAATAAATTATAAGTATGGAAGTTGAATTTGCGATCGCCTTCATAGCTCCACGATCGGGTGCACGATCTATCTGACAATCTCAAACCAGCTCATCTATTTACAGCCAGAAGCCCCAAAATGAAAAGCAAAATTATCGCACTTGTTACCCTGCTCTCTTCAATGACAACTATCGGCATGAGTATGCCCGCTAGTGCTCAAGTCTCGAATCAAAGCTCGATCGGCCCGTCGGTACTATTCGGCAATGGCCAGTCGGCAATTGGGGTTGATTCTAAATTCCCCCTCAGCGACAATTTTTCATTGCGTCCATTTATCTATTTTCCCGATAACGGTACTGATTTTGGGACGGCACTGACATACGATATCACGCTCAGAAATACCGATAGTACGCTTCAGATTACCCCCTTTGTCGGTGGATCTGTCGATGTCAATACTGGCAGCAATAGTGTCACGACGGTGAGTTTAGTCGGTGGTGCTGACTTGGATCTGAGCGAAAGTATCCGATTAAAAGGCTCGATTATCGTTCCCTTGAGTACCGATCGGGGTCAAGGTACTGGCATCGCGATCGGTGCAGGTTTCCGGTTCTAGATTGTGGCGGCAATACCATTTACTATCGCCAATCTCTACTCTTGCTTTTCGAGCATTGAGCCAAAACCCAGTTTGGGTTTTGGCTGATTTTTTAAAATTTATTCAAGCGTTGTCTGTAAGTTGGCAACCATGACTAAAGATACAGATCGATCGGGAAATCTACCTCAAAGACATTACCTTAGTTCGATGACCCCGACTAGCGATCGAGCTAAAGTGAAAATGGTACCGTGTATCTTCATCTGCATTCAAACGAAATTTACCTATGTCTAAATTCACAGCATTAGCCATCGGAATCCTCTCAGTAATCTCGATCGTGCCGACCGCTCAAGCTGCTACCAGCACTAGCGATCGGGTAAACATTCACAGACCATCTGGAGATCTCCACGCGCAAATAATTATCAGACTCGGCGGCCCCCCAGTGCCCTATCATCGTGACGACTTCGATCGTCGTCGTCAGTGGCAAATCGAACGGGAACGCGAAGCCGATCGCCGCCGTGAATTTTACTCCCGCCGCCATCGCGAGCGTCAGGAGTTCCATCGCGAAGGTGGCGAATTTCGGGGGGAACCTCGCGGTACGGTTCAAGTAGAATTTCGCGGTGGCTCGCGTCCTGAAGGTGGCTCGCGTCCTGAAGGCGGCTCACGTCCCCCACGCTAACATGTCAACAACTTGCGAGCCAGATGATAAGTCGATCGTGCGATCCTGGCTTAGAGCTAGACAGCTAGTTGTAATCTATTTACCCAGCAAAAAGGAGACGATCGAATTTGATCGTCTCCTTTTGCTTGACAAATCGGCACAAAATCAGGTGGAGAAATGATTATGGATCGATCGACAACTTATCTAGGCGGCTGTCACTGTGGCAAAATTCGTTATCGAGTTGAGGTCGAAAAACTCGAAGCAGTTCAATGCAATTGTTCGATTTGCTCTAAAAAGGGTTTCATTCATCTCATTGTCCCCGCCGCTCGATTTACCCTACTTCACGGCGAAGCCGATCTGAATACTTACACTTTTAACACCGGCACCGCCAAGCACCATTTTTGTCGCCATTGTGGAATTCATTCCTTTTACCGACCTCGATCGCACCCAGACGGATATGATATTAATCTCCGCTGTCTAGATGATAATGCGATCGACCAATTTGAGATTTCTGCCTTCGACGGTGCCAACTGGGAAGATAAAATCGACCAAATTCGCGATCGCTACAGCTAAACCCCACTTCTCCTCTGTGTTCCTCTGTCTTGACTCACTTAACCTGGAGGAAACCTCCAGAACGTTTGTCGCTGTGTTAAAAACACCACCCCTCACCTCTGTGCATCCCCTCAGCGTCGCCCCGATGATGGATCGGACTGATCGTCATTGCCGCTACTTCCTGCGCCAAATCAGCCGTCACACCCTGCTCTACACTGAAATGGTCACGAGCATGGCGATCCTACATGGCGATAAATATAAGCTGTTAGGATTCGATCGATCCGAACAGCCCCTCGCCCTCCAAATCGGCGGCGACAATCCCTCAGATTTGGCTCAATGCGCCCAAATTGCTGAAAAATTCGGCTATGACGAAGTCAA
>NZ_JANNDR010000305.1:0-5783 GCF_031378165.1 Chamaesiphon sp. OTE_75_metabat_556 | reverse complement strand
GGCAAATCTAAGCGGAGATCTAGCCACACTGCCTTATCGGTCACCCCTCCTTGAAGACAGGGCTGATTCATCCATCAGAGAAAAACCGTTTTAAACCATTTCTGTCGTTAATTCTCGATCGAATGGTAGGTGGACAGCAATTCCAAATTCAAACTTATTGAGACACCTCGTAGGGGCAGGTTTATGCTAGGAAACCTGGATTTGTACCAATAAGTGTCAAACAAACCTGCCCAACCCCACCAGAAACGATCGATCGTTGGTAGCGAATCGGTAAAATATTTTGAATTTGGAATTGCTGGTAGGTGGAGACGGAGCCAGGAGTCATTAATCGAAAATCCTTATCCCGTTGGCGTAGCCTCTGGAGTTAGGAAAAACTCACATTAGATACCAGATCGATCGACTGCATCAAGACAGAAAACCCCTACAAATTAATTGCAGGAGTCTAGGCGATCGCTCAACGTTGCAAATGTACTCGATTATCTTCGGGTACGAGTAGGCAGAGCAAGTTGGGGTCGATCGTTGACGACGATTTCGGCAGGGACGTCTTGCAATAACACCTCACGAATCAAGCGGGCGGCCATCCGCTGGGTTAAACCGCTGGCGATTTTTTGACCGAAGGCTTGGGTTTCGGATTTCATCAAGATCTGGGGGATCCGAGGTAAAACGATCGCCGGATCGAAGCCTTTGGTCTGCTGTAAGATGCCCCAAATCCGCTGGATATGTTCGAGACCATTTGATGTTGGTTGGGCAGTTTTAGGGGTCGTGGGCACCTTCATGCCGATCCCTTTTTGAATGGCATGGGTGACATTCTGGAGCGTATTATTGCCAAAAGTATCTAAGCCGCGCACGATTTCATCGGCCAGATAATCGCGGATAAAGGTACCGCGATCAGAGAGAATGAAATCTAAGGTTTGATCGATGACTTGGTTGAGATCGTACTCGTCGCTACTGCGGGCATTATTGAGCAGATTTTCCAGGCGATTCCAGCGGAAGGAACCATCTTTAAATAACAGTTCTTTGAGGGAGTTACGCAGATCGGGGGCTGGATCCGTGAGTAATCTTTTCGCAACGTAGGGATAAGCTTTTGCCAATACTTTGAATTCTGGATCGACAGAAATAGCAATCCCTTCGAGGGTGGCTAGCGATCGCAAGATCAAGGCGTAATAAGCTGGCACTTGGAACGGAAATTCATACATCACGCCCGATAATTGGTCGGTAACACTCTTAAAATCCATGTCAGCAATATTCGTCCCAGCCTCGCCCAGCGAGCTGTTGAAGACATAAGATATGGCTGGAATAATTGGTGTTAAATCTGTATCGGGAGTCAAAAACTCTAGCTTGACAAAATCTCGTCCCAAGCCATCAAAATCGCGATTGACTAAATGGACGATCGCTTCGACTAAACCGTACCGTTGGTATGGTTTAACTTGACTCATCATCCCAAAATCTAGGTAGGCTAATTTACCATTGGGCATGGCGAGTAAGTTGCCAGGATGCGGATCGGCATGAAAGAAACCATGTTCTAGCAACTGCCGCAGCGAACACTGGACGCCGACTTCGACGAGGTAAGTCGCATTGAGTCCTTGGGCGGAAACTGCTTCGAGATTGGTTAGCTTTGTCCCCGTAATCCATTCCATTGTCAGGACGCGCCGACCCGTGTATTGCCAGTAGATACTGGGTACATAAATATCTTGCATACTGCCATATAGTTCGGCAAACTTTTCGGCATTACGACCTTCATTTTCATAGTCCATTTCCTCGAAAATGCGCTCGGCAAATTCATCGACGATCGAGACTAAGTTACTGCGGATTTGTTTGAAATTAGTTTGCGCCCAAATTGCGAGGGTTCTGACGACGTGAAGATCTAGAGCGATGCTATCGGCTAGTCCCGGACGTTGGACTTTGATGGCGACGTCTTCACCACTCCAGAGTTTGCCTTTGTAGACTTGGCCGAGGGAGGCTGCGGCGATCGGTAAATCGCTAATTTCGGCGTAGATGGCTTCGGGTCTGTCGCCTAATTCTTCTTCGATGAATTGGTAGGCAATCTCGTTAGAAAAGGCGGGAATATTGTCTTGTAATTGAGCTAGTTCTTCTAAAAATTGGGGTGGTACGAGGTCGGGGCGGGTGGAGAGTGCCTGACCGATTTTGATATATGCAGGGCCTAGTTTGGTCAATAATCTGCGAATTTGGGTGGCGCGTTTGCCGAGGTTTTGTTTGGAACGCTTGGTGATTTTGTCGAGCCACAGTCCCAAGGCAAAGTTGAGGATCGGGAGAAAGATATTAATAAAGCGGGCAAATACTTTGAGGGGTTGGGTGCTGTAATATTGGGCGATCGCGATCGGATCGTACCCCAGCCAGGTATCTTCGCTAATTTCTTTGACTCTGCGGGAATTGACCACTTCTGCATCAGCTACTAGTTCGGTGGATACGGCTGCTGCTGACTGGTTAGACGGAGCATCGACTCGATTCATCTCTGGTGAAGACTGATTGGCAGGTGTGGTGTTCATGAGGTGATGATATTTAGCCCTGTTAAGTATTGTAACAATTTTGCGAACTAGCTGGGGATATTATCTATTTTACTGCGAATAAATGATTAAGGGCTGGGGGTTTTCCTCATGATTGGGGAGCGAGATGCCGATCTTTAGGCTTTAGGTTTTAGGCTTTAGGCTTTAGGTTTTAGGCTTTAGGCTTTAGGGTGATGCTGGTGCTAAGCGTATCGGCAAACTATAAATACTTGTGGGTTGCTACTTTTCTAGTGGGGGCAGAACCCGGATCTGGGGGTTCCGACCCCCAGTCCCCCCGTTGAGGGGACGGGACGCCGCCCCTCAAACTCCCCTCCGTAAGGTTCGATCTGTGGGTGGCGGGGTGGGGGTGATGATTGCGATCGCATAATCGATCTTTGGGGACGATTTCGGACTAGAGGTTAGCAGCGACTTAATCGTTTTTACTCCCAACTATTCACTATTCACTATTCACTATTCACTATCCACTACCCCCCAATGAATCTAGATTTCCAAGAACATCAACACTGGATGGCTCGATCGATCGAATTAGCAGCGAGTGCGGGAAATGCAGGGGAGGTGCCTGTGGGGGCGATAATTGTTAATTCTGATGGGGTGGTAATTGCTGAGGGTGAGAATCGACGGGAACGCGATCGCGATCCGACGGCTCATGCGGAAATTGTGGCGATGCGGGCGGCGGGGGTGTATCTAAATAGTTGGCATCTCGATCGGTGTACGCTATATGTGACGCTGGAGCCTTGTCCGATGTGTGCTGGAGCGATCTTGGCGGCGCGGGTGGGTTTGTTGGTATATGGGGCTGATGATGCGAAGACTGGGAGTGTGCGGACGGTGTTGAATATTCCTGATAGTGCGGCTTCTTATCACAAGTTAACTGTCATCGGTGGTATTTTGGAATCTACTTGTCGGCAACAGCTGCAGGATTGGTTTAAAAGTAAGCGAATTTAGGGTGATTTGACAAAGGAAGATTTGGGTAATTTTTGGATATGCTCACGCACAATTCGATCGAGAGTTATTTTATTTCAGCGTTTACGGCATGGTTACAACTCCAGATACCAGTTCGTTACGTCGCCGATCTCAACTGGAGAGCAGAAATTAATGCGATGGGCGAGTCGATCGTAATTCTGTTTTGTGGCTTTTAACCAAATATCGGGAATCATAAGACAGTCGAGACTACTTGAAAGAACTTTAGGTTGGCGGAAAGCATCTCAACCGTCTCATCAACCTAAAATAATCGTCCTTGGTGATGATTCTGGGATAGTAGCGCAACCACTGTCTGGAAAACTGAAAAATGGTAAGCCGCAAAGTTGATATCGTTGTTTTGACTGTTATTGGCCAAGAACTCTCAGCAGTGAAGTCTGCGTTAGATATTCAAGAAACTCCTGATAACAGAATAAAAATTAGTGGCAGCAATACAACATATCTTTATGGGGAAATATTTTCAGAAAGAATCCAGAAAAGTTATAGTCTGGCTCTAGGATGCATTGGTAGCCCTGGTAATCCTAATTCTAGTTCTGCAACTACCGAAGCTATCAGCGAATTTGAGCCGAAGCTTTTAGTATTAGTAGGGATTGCTGCTGGAATCAAAGGCACGCTCAGACTGGGTGAAGTAGTATTTGCTGAGCGGATTGTGGGATATGAATCTGCTACCCTAGATCGGTTGAAAGATGGCATCCAGATAGTAAAGCCTCGAACAGAAATGGTCACTGTTCCTAATGGCATTAACCAGAGTGTGGTTTTTTATTTAGCAGACAAGAATCAAAATCAAAACCGATTGAATTCATCATTCACAAGCATTGGCGGGAATTTTCCAACTCTATCTAATGAGGATCGATCTCACTTACAGGAGCGTAATATCATTCAGGAGATTGAGATCGATCGCTGTACTATTGCCAGTGGTGAAAAGTTAATTAAAGATCCTACTGTTTTGCAAAATATCCGCGATAACTTGCATGGAAGAGTAAAAGCTGGAGAGATGGAAGCTACCGGATTTGCAGGTGCTTGTAACAGGATGAATAAAGATTGGTTGGTAATTCGAGGTGTTTCTGATTTTGGAGATCCTTATAAGAGTGATGTATTTCAGCCGTTAGCATCCCAGACTGCTGCTACTGTATTAGCCGATTTTCTTAAGCATGGTATCGATCTGCCTTCAAATCATCAACACCCTGAAAGAGGGAATAATGAGAAGATAAGCTCGGTAGCTCTTGAAATAAAACTTCCTGAAAGAGGGAATAATGAGGAGATAAGCTCGATTTTAATGGCAAGCTATCTTTGTTTCGCGAAAAGATCAAAGGAAGCACAATAAAAACTGGCATTATAATTGATAACTTAGAATCTGTATTGAAGCAGGATGGTAGCTTTCTTGACGATCGTAGTGACTATATAGATCTACTGAGAGTTTTGGCTGATTTACCAGGACAGTCATTGACATTAATTACTAGTCGAGAATGTTTGAATTATCATATTGACAATATTAAACCATATCATTTGAAAGATTTATTACCTAAAGATTGGCAAGAGTTTTTCAAGATTGAGAAATTAAACGTTCCAGAAGAATCTAAAGTGCTGGAGGATATTTGTACAGCATATGGAGGTAATGCTCTGGCGATGGAGATTATCAGTGCTAAATTCAAAGAATATCAGGAAGAATATCAAAAACAATACAAGAAAGAACATCAAGAAGATTGTCCGCAACATATTTTACATGAAAGTTTAAATCAATTTTGGCAAGAAAATAAAGAAAGCTTATTAGAAAATTCGGAAGACGAAAGATTGCCAATTTTAATCAAGCATCAATTCGATCGTCTGGAAACATTAGATAATGATGCTTATCGACTCCTTTGTCGGTTAGGATGCTACCGCTATCAAGACATACCTACTCTAACTGAAAAAGGTCTTTCATGTTTACTTTGGGATATACCGGAGGAATCAATGCCGATAAATGTAATTAAGTCCTTACGATCTCGTCGTTTAATTAATAAAAACACTAAGGGATATTTCATACATCCAGTAATTAGAGAAGAATCCTATTTACGATTAAAGTCAAGTGAAGAAGAATGGATAAAGACAAATATAGAGATAGGCAAATTTTATCTCAAAGTTTCTGAGAATATCGCTACACCCGATCAAGCAAAGGCTGCTTTTGAAGCTATAGATCATTATTTTGAGATTGGAGATTTTGAAGAATGTCATCGAATATTACTGCATATTCTAGATGCTGAAGAAAATCTAGAGAATTTGCGATGTTCAGAGAATTTATGGTTG
>NZ_JANNDR010000282.1:0-3628 GCF_031378165.1 Chamaesiphon sp. OTE_75_metabat_556 | reverse complement strand
GCTCCCAGACTCGCTCTCGTCGAACCGACTTTTCACAGATCGATAAAACAGGCGATATTCAAAAAGTCCAACCTGCTATAACCGTTATGGCTAGACGGTTAGATCCAAAGCGATCGAAAATGGATAAAGTCGAGCTAAGAGTTCATTTGAATATTCTTCATCAAGTGTTGCTAGGAATCTTTTGCTTCTAACACTTAATATGGTATGCCATTCGGCAGTTCTAGGAATTTATCTAACCATTTTTTTCTAGCGATGCCATACATTGTATTTTTAATAATAGAAAATTTAAGTGCGTTCACCCTGGTAACATCTAGGGTTTTCAACCTCTAAACCGTTTGAATCAGTGTAAAAACTGGCTAGTCCTACGTCTAATCCAACAGTGTTACCAGTGGCAGGTAAAATCTCTGTTGACCGCACAGAGATGCAAAATTGAACTTAGTACCCACCCGCTCTTTTTACCAGCCTGACTCGTTTGATTTGGTCGGGTTGGTAGAAGTTTAGATCGCGAGTACCTTTGAGTTTTAGCCGTCCGATTCCTTTCTGATCGGTGAAGGTGATTGACTTGCGATCGTCACTTAATGCCCATCCAGACGTTTTATATTCAACCGAGCGGTGATCTTTCTAGAATTGAGGAAATCCTGTCTTGAAAAGGTGCTCTACTTGGGGAAACCCCTGTTCCCACACTTTTCGCCTTCTTGCCAGAAACTTTTGCTTTACAGTTGTCGTAAAAACGTTGGATTGATGCCCAGGCACGTTCGGCTGCTGCTTGACGGGCCATTGAATTGAGTTGGTTGGCAAACGGAAATGCGCGTGCCAGCACATTTTGAGCGCATACTGGGGCGCGACGTTTTCGGGGGAAGCTTCCCCCGAAAAGCTCGCTTGCTAAAGCCGCAGCCGCTTACATCCCCAGCCTTTTCAAGGCTGGGTTTTAGCTCGTTTTCCGATAATTTCGCTCGGCTAATTAGAGCATCCCAACATTTATCGATCGCAACGATATTGGTTGCTGGACTTTGTACTGGTTCAACCTAAACACCGATCTGAGATCGACTCGCGATCGGTTCTGCTCTCGATAATTGTCGTCGATACCATCGCGGCAACTAATTGTTCTGCATTGACGGAAAAAGGCAACCGATGTAAATCGGAATCGGGTTTGCAAGCAAGCGTTGCCGCGTGATGTAACTGAGAGATCGTAATTTCACTCAAACCTAAATCTGCTAGGGTTTTTGGCAACCCAATGTCAGTATAAAAATCGAGTAACTGCTGTCTGGCTGTAGCCGCCAACTGGTTGCCCTGAGGCATTTCCTCTAGTCTCAATTGCACCAAAATCCCATAAGCCACTTTTTCGCCGTGGAGGGCGTGATGAGAGCCAGGAAGATGTGTCAGACCATTATGGACGGCATGGGCGGCTACCGTGCGGCATTGGGCACCACCTAGCCCCCCAATGACTCCAGCTAAAAGTACGGTAGCATCGACGACTTCTTGCCAGTCAGCACCGCCTGGTTGTGCCAGTGCGGCGGCTGATTTTTGGAATAAAATATCTCTCAGTACCCGCGCCTGTTGGACTGCGGCGATGAGTAATGTTTGCGATGAATGACCACTACTGACTGAAGCTTCGTACCACTTGGCGATCGCATCGCCAATCCCCGCGACTAGTGTCCGTTGTGGTGCGGTAGCGACGATATTATAGTCAAGAACGAGGAGATCGGGACACTTGGGCAAACTGACATCGGATAGAAAAGCCCCCGCATCCGAATAAATATTCGATAATGCCGTCCATGCCGCACAGGTAGCTCCAGAAGTCGGAATCGTCACTACTGGCAATTTGCAGCGGTAGGCTAATAATTTAGCGGTATCTAGACATTTACCACCGCCGACACCAATAATCAGATCGGCTTGATGTTGCGTGACAGCATCAGCGAGTCGATCGAGACTAGTCTCGCAACAATCGGGCATGTAGTTGGCAGTGACGATCTCTAAATCCGATCGATCGAACAAGACTTGCAATTGCTCCAACGCGAGACTATCTTCGCCACCAACAATCAGCAGCCGTTGGCCTAAGTAACGAATATACTCGATCGATTCGACTAGAGCTTGTTGTCCCCGCACCACTCGTGCAGGCGCAACCATCAAGGAAATCACAGCAGGATGAGTAGTCATGGGCGTCGAAATGAAGGGAGTAAATGTATCGAAAATCGGGATCGGCTGGATCGGCAACGCCACCCCTCCACCTAATATTTTAATCCCTCTCATCCACCAAAACCTAAAGTCTAAAGTCTAAAGCCTAACTGTTACAGTTCTTGACGAGATAGAGATCGCGCCCAAACAGAGTGGTACCATGACAAAAACCCTACAACTAACAGTTTTATGGCAGACAAACTAACTGGCAAAACACCGATTTTCGGCGGTAGCACTGGTGGGTTACTCAGCAAAGCCGATGTAGAAGAAAAATATGCGATTACTTGGAATAGTCCCAAGGAACAAGTATTTGAGATGCCTACTGGCGGTGCCGCGACGATGGTATCTGGGGACAACCTCTTAAACTTAGCTCGCAAAGAACAGTGCCTTGCACTGGGTACCCAACTACGTAAATTCAAAATCACCAACTACAAAGTTTACCGGATTACCCCCAAGGGTGAGACAACATTACTCCATCCCAACGATGGTGTATTTCCTGAGAAGGTTAATCCTGGTCGGGAATTTAACGGTAAAGTCGATCGCAATATCGGTAGCAATCCTGAGCCTGCGAAGCTCAAGTTTTCTGGCAAAAGAACCATCGACTAGATTTGCTTAATTTCGATCATTTTTCAGATGAAGCGGAAACTTATGATGTTTCCGCTTCATTTTTTGAATTCAAACCGTATCTGGATCGATGCCTAATTCTCGTAACTTGGCAGCGAGTCGCTGGTTGCGATCGGTCTCTGCGGCTAAAGCCTGCTCTGTTTCCGATAGACTTTGTAAGATCGTTTCTAACTGCTGAGAAACCTGCTCGAAGCTTAAAAATGGTTCTCCGTTGGGTCGATAGATTTGCAATTCGGGCGGTGTACTCAGATCGAACTTAATTCCCAAACGCGGACTAGTCCAGTCCTGCATGACGGGAATTTCTACGAGATAACCATCCGCTCTCGCCCATCCAGATAAAGCATTTGTGTCGGGATCGTAGACATAGTATTCCTCGACGTCATGACGCTCGTAAAAAGCTAACTTGGCAGCCATCTCATTGGAGGTATTTCCAGGAGAGAGAATTTCAAACACTACTTGTGGTGCAATTCCAGCTTCTTCCCATTGTTTGTACGAGCCACGATCTCCTTTTGGTCTACCAAATGCCACCATCACATCTGGAGCTACCCGTCGCTTGGGATTACCTTCAACTGGGTACCAGAGTAAATCCCCTGCCACGAACACATTCTCATCGTTGGTAAATAACCAATCCAGGTTATATTTGACGATCGTAATCCAGCGAAACTGTTTGGTATTGTCAGACATCGGCTTGCCGTCGCTGTCGGGGTATTCGATCCGATCTGTAGGTAATTGAGCAACCATGGGTCAGCGTTTGGTTACAAAGTTTCTAGTCTCATTTTACTTCAAGGCTCAAAAATTCAGGTAGGGGTAATTCATGAATTACCCCTAC
>NZ_JANNDR010000269.1:0-4882 GCF_031378165.1 Chamaesiphon sp. OTE_75_metabat_556 | reverse complement strand
GAGCTTCAAGTCATCTATCTGTGGTTTACCCATCACTAGTTCTGCTTCAAAGGAGCCATCGGGCTGACGAATGGCTCTCGCCACTAGGGGAGAGGCTGCGGTCATCACGATTTCATCTTGCGTTAATATCTCCTTAACGCGATCGTCACGAATTTTGGCATAGATTGCCAGTTTATCGCGATCGGGAAACAGATCGACTTTATTAAATACTAATAAGATGGGTTTACCCGCACTTCTCAATTGAGAAAGTGTTTTTAATTCTAATTCGGTAATATCACCAGCAATTACAAATAAAATTAAATCTACTTGACGGGCAATTTCACTCGCTAGTAATTGTCTCTCTGCCCCATCGACTTCATCAATCCCTGGCGTATCGATAAATTCGATCGCTTCTTGGAGTATCGCTGGCGTATCTTTATCTAAATCGAATTCATCTTGCCAATTGTCGATTTCCCAGACTACCTGTTGGCGTTCTTTCGTGACACCATGCAAAACACCAGCTTCAAAAACCTCTACCCCGATTAACGCATTTAACAAGGATGATTTACCCCGTCCCACCATCCCAAATACCGCAACTTGAAATACCGATCGATCGAGTTTACTCGATATCTCACTCAGTTCGGCAATCTCTGACTCTAATCCTGCTCTTTCTCGCTGGCTCAAATCTAGCTTGACTAAAATTCGCCGCAAAGTATCCTGAGCTTGTTGATAATTTTGCTCTGCTTGGATCGTATTAAAACCCGCGATCGTTTCTGCTAAATTCTCTGGATCTTCTGATGATTGACTCATAGAGAAGGAAAGTCTGGGAGCTTGGAGGATAAGGAAACTAGAGAATGACTAAGTGAGAAGGTAGTTCAACTATCAACTATCAACTATCAACTATCAACTATCAACTATCAACTATCAACTAAACTAATATTCTGACTTGCGATCGCGAGACATCAGCGCGATAATTGCTTCTGGTGCGGTGATTTCTCCTTGCAACAATCGATCTACTAATGCAGTAATCGGCATATAAATCTGGTTATTATTAGCAATCTGCATCAATACTTTCGTCGTATTTATACCCTCTGCCGTACCTTGCAGATCTCCTAGAACTTCACTCAAACCTTTCCCTTGAGCTAAACCATATCCCACCTGATAATTGCGGCTCAGAGGACTATTGCATGTGGTTAACAGATCGCCCAAACCGGACAATCCGTAAAAGGTTGCAGTGTTTCCACCCCAATACTGACCGATCCGAATAATTTCTGCCAATCCGCGCGTTAGTAAAGCTGATTTAGCGTTATTCCCTAATTTTAAACCATCGCAAGTTCCGGCGGCAATTGCAATGACATTTTTGACTGTGCCAGCAATTTCCACCCCCACCGGATCGTCATTGGTATAGACACGAAATTTAGGAGAAGAAAAAATCTCTTGAACTGTATTAGCAGCATCAGCGTTATGACTGGCAACTACCGTCGCAGCGGGTAATCCTTGCTGAATTTCGAGCGATAAATTCGGCCCCGACAAGATCACAATTGGATTATGGGGAAATGCTTGATACCACAGTTGGGCGGGTGTCAAATTAGTCTGTGCATCCAATCCCTTAGTTGCTGTCACAATAATTTGGTGTGGCGCGATCGCATCTTGCAATCGATCGATTACTGCTCGCACCCCTGACATCGATACTGCCGAAATAATTGCCGTGCGATCGAGAGTTGTTTCGGCGAGATCTCGCCCACAATTACGCGACCAAATAGTCGGCTCATAACCATTAACCTGCGTTAACTTTGCCAACGCACCACCCCAAGCACCAGCACCTATAATTGTGATTCGATCGGTCATAGAAAGAGCGGGGAGCGGGGAGTGCAATTTCAACTGTCAACTATCTCGGATATTTCACCATCAATTTTTGGACTTCTTCCGCATGATAGGAACTGCGTGTCAAAGGAGTAGAGACTACTTGCAAGAACCCAATTTCTTCGCCATAGATCCGCCATGCATCGAACTGGGTGGGAGTCACAAATTCAGTAACGCCAAGGTGCTTGGCTGAGGGTTGGAGATATTGGCCGATCGTGATGATATCGCAGTCTACTGATCGCAAATCGCGCATCGTCTGGCGGACTTCTGCATCAGTCTCGCTCAAACCGACCATAATGCCTGATTTAGTATAGACGCTGGGCGTATAAGCCCGCGATCGCGCCAAGACGTCTAAGGATCGTTGATAATCTCCTTGCGGACGTACCCGCCGATACAAGCGGGGAATAGTTTCGGTATTGTGATTTAGCACTTCTGGTGCCGCATCCAAAATCGTCTCTAGTGCTTGCCAGTTGGCGCACAGATCGGGAATGAGAACTTCGATTGTGGTTTGTGGTGAGAGCGCGCGTACGGATTCGATACACAGTACAAATTGACCCGCACCCCCATCGGCTAAGTCATCGCGATTTACTGATGTGATCACGACATGCTTGAGATTGAGACGTCGGACAGCTTCTGCTAGACGGAGCGGCTCTGTCGGATCTAAAGCTTGAGGTTTCTTCTCAAAATCGATATCACAGTAGGGGCAAGCACGAGTACATGCTGGCCCCATGATCAAGAACGTGGCTGTGCCCGCGCTAAAACACTCGCCAATATTGGGACAAGAGGCTTCTTCGCAGACAGTATTGAGCTGTAAATCGCGGAGGATGTCTTTGACATTACCTACTCGTTCCCACTGCGGTGCTTTTACACGCAACCATTCTGGTTTGACTGTCATAACAATTGAAAGATATTCACAAGCCTACTATTTTAACAAGAGTTTAGACAAATGAGGTGTGAGTAGGAAGAGCAGGACAATGGAGCACTGCATGAATCTGCCAACTATCAACCATCAACTATCTATAGCCCTTGGGGTGAATCTTGGCGAGCGTATGGCATTGATCGACGAAGATTGTCTATAGCATATTGGATCTCCTGCGTGGGATCGACCGCAACCCAACCATTAGCACCGGGCGAACGAGCTTCAAAATGTAAATGTGGCCCAGTCGAATTACCAGTACTACCGACTAGCCCGATGACGGTACCTTGGGCGATTTGTTGCCCTGGTTGCACGGAGATCTCCGAAAGATGTCCATACAGCGTCTGCTGCGTATCACTGTGCTGAATCACGATCGCTTTACCATAGCCGCCATTCCAGCCGGCTGAGACAACAGTACCAGTAGCTGTCGCAACTACGGGTGTCCCCGATGGTGCGGCAATGTCGATGCCAGAATGAAACCGCCGACTCCCCGTTAATGGGTGTGTCCGCCAGCCAAAGCGAGAACTGATCCGCGCGGGATTCATCAATGGATAGATTGATTCCACACTCGTTCCGGGCGTGCCATTGTTTGCGTAAGCAGTAGTAGCTGGGGCGGGTTGGTTAAATGGCGTCGGATTGCTATTGGGTCGTAAAGTGGGGATGGCAGTAACTCTAGGAACGAAGTTCGTTTTGATCGTACGGGGCAACCGCGTCACTGACTGAACTTTGATTAATTGAGTCCGTGGTTGGGGTACAAAAATTTCGACCGCAGGTTCGGTGATGGATGCGGGCACACCACTGATTTTGATATTAGGCTGGAGATTATTGACATCACTGGCAAACACGTTACTCCGTGCGGAGCCAGCGATCGCCTCGCGACTGGCCAATCGCCGATCGGTCGGGCTGCCCCCATCGTCATCATATCCAAATGGAGAATTTGGCAGATCGGTAGGTGTAGTGGCTTGGGTAGCTAAAGCGAGTGTCGTTATTGGTTGACGTTGCTCCTCGGAAAAAGTCTTGTTTGCAACATCTGTGCTCGGATTCTGGGCTGTTTCTGGAGCCTGAGGATTTACCGCATCGGGATCGGCGGGCTGATTTACACCCAATAATTGAGATCCTAATGTGTTGTTTGCTACTAAATCCTGAACGATTGAATGTGAATTTCGGGCAAGTGCAGCTTCGGTACTCAAACAGGCACCAGCAATAACTAAAAACCTCAGAGATTTGTTTATGCGCATAGATTCAGTGGGAATTGCTACGGGGTATCAGTCGAAATTGAAAGATCAAACCTAAAGCCATAATTTGTTCAGTATACAAGAGATCGTCTAAAATCATAATAATTTCTTAATCAGTGGATCGATTTGCGATTTTATACATTGATCGCCATTGATGCAACCGGATGTAACTAGAGTGCGCTAGTACTTACGATCGGATGGTACGAATCCAATCGAATTAAACCTCATCGGCCTTGCCATCCAAAGCTTTGACGTGAAAATTAATCCACCAAAATAGCAGCCGTGTCACATCGATCCGATGTTGAATGAGCATTAGTACTCAGAGAGGAAGATCCTGTGACTACAAAATCTTGGGCATCAAAGGATTTCAATATCGATCGCAATCGATGTAATTCATCAGCGAGAACCGTCAACAGATAATTATTTTTGAAAATCGAACAATGTAACTTTAAGCACAAAAGCTCACTAATTTAGCTTAGGCACCAAACAATTCAAAAATTTGCCGACAAAATTGTTTTAATTTATCAGCTATTTCTAGTTGTGGGTGAATTTCACCTTCAAATTGCCAATCGCTCACAGTTGATAATCGCCATTGCTTGCCTCGATAATCAAAGCCCGCAACTTCTAAACCGATAAAATTACGACTAGAATCACCCGACTGGCGATCCGCAACCGCGATCTCATCATCCTTAAATCGCAGTTGAACCAGGACGCTCCGACTTTGCCACCGCCGACTCCAACCAGGAAAGTGAAAGCTAAAATCGATCGAATCAGGATCGACTAACTCTTGGGTATCGAGATCTTCCGCCCACGGCTTCAAATCTACTTTGGCATCAGGAAACTCACTCCGAAACAGACTGACTGCGGAGGCAATTTTGCTGGCGAGGGT
>NZ_JANNDR010000233.1:0-5916 GCF_031378165.1 Chamaesiphon sp. OTE_75_metabat_556 | reverse complement strand
TTGAGAAACATCGACACGCCAGCAAACGTACCGCCCGTTCCTGTAGAAGCGACCCAGCCATCAATGTTGCCATCTGTCTGCGCCCACATTTCTGGCCCAGTAGTCTCATAATGTGCCAGCCTATTGGCAAGATTTTCAAACTGATTTGCCCAGATCGCATTTTCCATCTCTGCGGCAACGCGACCAGATAATTTGACATAATTATTCGGATCTTTGTAAGGTACAGCGGGCACAGTACGGACTTCTGCGCCGAGGGTGCGAAGTGCCTCGATTTTTTCGGCGGACTGGGTTTCGGGGATGATAATCAGGCATTTATACCCCTTAGCGTTGCAAATATGTGCCAGACCGATGCCCGTATTGCCAGCAGTACCTTCGACGACAGTGCCGCCCGGTTTGAGCGTACCGCACCGCTCGGCATCTTCGATCATATAAAGAGCCGCTCGATCTTTGACTGAGCCACCTGGATTGAGAAATTCGGCCTTACCCAAGATTTCACAGCCAGTAGCGTCGCTAAAACTATTGAGTCGAATTAAGGGTGTGTTGCCAATTGCTTCAACAAAGCCACGTTTGATATCCATACATCTTTTGAAATTATGCTGACCAACCTACTTGACTTCAATATAGTTCAATCACTAGGCAAATCTGGAAAAACCGATCTCACCGCTGGATGGACGATCGATCCAGATCGGACATTCACACCTTTAGCCAGATTTGGATCTAGCTCCAAAGCTGCCAAACCGCGATCGGCTAATTTGAGTACATAGGGTGCGGTGCTATTATTCAAGGCTTGTGTGGCCGTCCACGGTACTGCGCCAGGCATATTCGGCACGCCATAATGAACGACACCCGATTCGATATATACGGGATTGGTATGTGAAGTCGGGCGGAGCGTCTCGATACAGCCCCCTTGATCGACTGCCACATCAATGATGACGGCACCTGGCTTCATCTCACTGACTAGGGTACTAGAGACGAGGATCGGCGCACGTTTGCCCAGGATCAGTACTGCCCCAATGACCAGATCGGCAGTGCGGACGGAGGTTTCAATATTGTGAGCGTTGCTATAGAGATAAGTCACGCGCGAACCAAAGATCGTTTCCAGATAGTTCAATCGATCGACATTCACATCCAAGATCGTCACCTGTGCGCCGATCCCCACCGCCATCCGTGCGGCTTCCGTACCGACGATCCCCCCACCCAGAATCGTCACCTTGCCCGGTTGCACGCCAGGTACGCCGCCGAGGAGGACACCACTACCGCCTTGTTGTCTCTCTAGAAATCTCGCCCCAAATTGCACTGACAACCTACCCGCAATGATACTCATCGGTGCCAGGAGCGGAAGCTTGCCATCGGGTAATTCTACTGTTTCATAGGCGATCGCACTGACGCCAGTATCGATTAGCTGTTCGGTGAGCGCGCGATTGGCAGCCAGATGGAGATAGGTGAACAGGATTTGATTTTTTTGGAGATGGGCGTATTCTGTCAGTAGCGGTTCTTTGACTTTTACAACCATTTCCCGATCCCAAGCGGCTGCGGCTGTCGGCACGATCTTGGCTCCAGCTTGGATGTATTCGGCATCGGGGAAACTAGATCCAGCACCAGCGTTAGTTTCGACGGATACTTGATGTCCGCGATCGACTAATGCCCGCACGACACTAGGAGTCAATCCGACTCGGAATTCTTGGTCTTTGGTCTCTCTGGGAATACCGATATCCATGTTTTATACTCGTAATTGTCACCGCAACTACCATCATAATAGAGAGGATGTGGCTTTGATAAAGAGTTGTAGGATAATAACTAGGATAGGGGGACGGGGGGACTGGGGGACTATTCCAAAATCCATTCACTATTCACTATCCACTATTCACTATCCCCTGACTTCATGACCAAATACCACATCCCCAAAATTATCGAGGGCTATTCGCAGGGTCATTTTTTGATGGCAGACGATGCAGATAGCGATCTGCAGTGGTACTCTAGCAACGAACATGCCTTGATTCCGCTCGACGATCGCTTTCGCTACCCCACATCCTTGCGACGTGTCATCAATCAACATCGCTTTACAGTCAAAATTAATGGCGATTTTCGAGCGGTAGTGGCGGGTTGTGCTGATCGAGATACCGTCTGGATTTCCCACGAACTTCAGGAGATCTACTGGGAATTAAACCAAGCAGGTTGGGCATATAGTTTTGAAACTTGGCAGGGCGACGAACTTGCTGGTGGGATCTTAGGTATCGCCATCGGCAGCGCATTTATCGGCGAATCGATGTTTTTCCAGATTCCTGAAGGCTCGAAGGTGGCGATGGTACATCTTGTCAACCATCTCCGCCAGCAAAAATTCAGCCTATTCGATGCCCAAATGACCAATCCGCACCTCGAACGCTTTGGAGCGTATCCGATCGATACCAAGACTTACCACAACTTGCTGCGAGTGGCAATCTCACAACAGCGTCAATTTAAACCCCAAGGAGATCGGGCATAACCGCAGTCGTAAACACAATGGGTTGTGCTAACTACCTTCTACTCTTTATGCCCTACCCCACTCGCAGTTGTTGACGATGCTGCTGGCGATGGCGAGAATGGAGCAATAAACTTACCTTGCCGAGTAATTCCTCGATCGCAACTGGCTTACCGAGAAGATCGTCAGCACCACATTCTAAAGCTAGTGCGGCTTGTGATGGTGCAATTGCCGAAAACAGCAAGATTGGAGTCAGATCCCACTCAGGATTGCTTCTAATCCGCTTAGTCATCTCATACCCGTCAATTTGGGGCATATTGATATCGAGAATAATTAAGTCTGGTGGCAGCAATTGCATAATTTGCAGCGCGATCAACCCATTGGTATAGGAAATCGTCTCATACCCAGCCGAGGAGAGAATTGCATCGGTGACAGCCAAAATTTCTGGCGAATCGTCAACAATCAGGATTCTATTGGTGCCAGATCTTATACCAGTAACAACTGATTTCATTGATCAAAATTTTTAGTTAATAGGAGGACAGAAAACCTGCAATTCAGTGCTGGAGACAGCTTGGTTCAATAATTAGCAACAATCGCTAATCTTGCTGACCGATTGCTACGAGATTTAAATATGACGTTGGGAGTTGACCCGATCGGCGATCGCTCATCTCATGGATCATTTTTTTATAGTTGGAAGATAAAGAAGCTAAATATTAAAACAAAATTATAACCGATTGGCTTCATTTTCCATCGTAATTTGGTGAATTATTACAGATTTGGGACAAAATATCTAGTAAATTACCCACCGCGTGATTTCAGTCGCTAAACCGTCGGGAAACCAGGGCGTGCGCGTTGGGGAAGCCTCTGCCTTAGCAGATACCGCTTCATGAATTGCCCCTACCAAAAGAGGAGTTGCTAATTGGGCTGCGCTGGATCTACTTTGACAGTTGGGATTGGTTCGGTGGGGGCATTGACTATAGCGTCAGTTTTCGAGACACTCCGATCTGCTGGTAGATCTGAATTAGCTGCCGCTGCGAGTAAAGGGGTTGGTGGTTGGACTGGAGTACCCAGTGGTTTCGATCGCACGGGATTTGGCTTGACTTCTAATTTAATCCACGCTCGATCGTCGTCAGCATCAGGATTGGGGTTAGCCGTGATTGAGAGTGGCTGAGGGGGAACTAATTGCTTGTTGGCGACAGGTGCATTAGCAGGCGGAATTTTGACTTCAGATAAGGGGGTTTGGCTCGCTAATGGTGTGACTGATTTCGCGATCGAAGTTGGTTTGGTAGCGGCTGGTGCGGTGGTTTTGTCGATCGATTGCTCAACCGTAGCGACTGGTGTTGGCGTGCTGACGGTGGCAGTTGGCTTTTGGGCAGGTTTTGGTGTTTTGGGTGCGGGTTGATTTGCCCCATTCCGATTGGGAAGTTGGATAGCATTGGCAATGGCAGTGGCTCGATCGATCGGTACCAATTGTTGGCGCAACTGGAAAGTTTGCCAACTCAGCCAGCCCAAAAGGATGACGCTAGTAGTTTGTCCGACTAAAATGCCACCAGTAACTTGATGCGCGTAAATCCACAGGAATAGCGCGTAAAAACAGCCAACGCCACTCCAGATAAAATCCTGTTTGCGATGAATTTCTGGCAAGAAGAAAGCGGTGAGATACAAACCAACACTTCCAGTACCGACCAACACAGCTAAGATATATGCCAGCATGTTTACAAAAATCCTCCTCCAAGCCAATGTCGCTAACTAGACTCAGCATATTATAGGTTGGGCCTCACGATCGCGATGCCCGCTTGCCGATCGTCGTGTCCGGCGCATCGTGACTATGTTACTCAGTGGAAATAGTTAGTTACAGCTATTTAAATAATCCCAAATAACTGTAACTAACTACCAGAGTACGTTCTAGACGGCTACAGCCGCAGCTTCAACTCGATCGGCGAGTAAGGCGATGTTGGTGAAATTAAACTCTGTAGTGACAGGCTGCCCATCTTCGATAGCTGCGACGATCCGTTGACTGAGAATTTGGTAATTACCAACTTTTTGGTAGTTATCTTCAAACACGATTTTATCGCTTTTGATTTCGCCTGTCGCTGGATCGGCATAGATCGAATCATAACGATGGGAGAGATAACCAGCCCCAGTATCGTGACTGCTAAAAGTATCGATCGTCACCATGATCCCGTGCAGATGGCGATGGACGTGGCAAACTTCATTATTGCGGAGTTTATACCGATCGCCCATTGGTTTCTCTGGCATCAGGATTTCGATCGCACCAGTGGCGTCGGTTTCGCCATAGGCAAAAGTATTCATCCCATGGGTTTCGGTAAAAGTCCGGCGCACGCGGTGGATGGCTACTTCGCGGAGTTGGCCGATAATCGACTTGCGCGCTTCTTCATCCTCGATCCCTGTCACCTCCGCACTCAGATTTGCTTTGACGACAATCGTGCCAGTTAGTGCTTGATCTCCATGCTTAAACTCCACTGTGGCAGTATAACCAGGAAAATTTGGCTCCCAAGTGTACCGATTTTCGTAAGCAGCCTGAAATAGTGCTTGTGCCGATCGTGATTCTGTCATGTTGCCTTAACGGGTGATTTGGTATTTAATTCTATTTTAAAGATTTTTGTTCCTAATGTTCGAGCCAGTGACATCAGATGATGCTAAATTGCCAGATAAGATGACTAGCTCAAATTTCCCCCTGTCAAATTCAGATTTCCCTGTTGTCGCCACCGCTTTTGCGGTAGAACGCCAAGTCTTGACACCAGAACTATCGCAGTTGTTTGCCAATCCACTGCGATGGGGCAATGAAGACAAACAAAAAATTGCGGCTGGACTACTATTATGTTTATCCTCGACTATCGGTCAAACCATTAGTGATGTCAAAATCGAGCGACTCGATCGATTACCACCCAACGGACGAGATCGCGGCTTAATTGATTTTAAATTAATTTGTCGTCTGCGCGATCTGAGCCAAGTTCACATTGGGATTTGTGTGTTACCATTTGCCGATCGCGAGGTGGTCAATGAAGCTTGCAATTTACTGTTGGTCTACAAAGATTTTGGACTCGATCGCTTATGCTTGCTCCGTCAAAACAAGTTGATGACTGATGCCAGTCAGTTACCAACTTGTTTGCCCAGGTTATTATCTGCTGATATTGGCGGTCATTTTATCCCCCTCAAGTTTCCAGATCTCTTGACGATTCTCACCACTCTCTCCGTATTTCAGCACAAGCAGCAGCATCAAATCGCCAACGACACGATCTTTGCTTATTTACTTCAGTCAAAACAATTAATTGAAAACGATCTGATTAAAGGCATTCTGATGGCCGCTCAAGTTAAAAATTCGCACTAATTTCCCGATCGACACCTATTCCACAAATCAACTCAAATATGGACATTCTGACAGTATTGCAACAAGATTATGCCAGATTTCCACTCGATCAAAGCTATCAAATTTA
>NZ_JANNDR010000226.1:0-18154 GCF_031378165.1 Chamaesiphon sp. OTE_75_metabat_556 | reverse complement strand
AAGTCGGACGCATTCGACCACTCTGCCACCTTTCCAGATGTAAGGATCTTATCTTAACACGAGCGCGGAGAATTTCGCTCAACCAGCAGATCGATCGAGATTGGCAGTTGAAGCGCAGAGCAACACAACCAACTTATCCCTGCTCTTTCCCCGCGCCCCGCCCATGCTGTCTTACATCTACCGATCGAGATATGTAAATTCACTGAGGCAGGCAATGAAATCGATCGATTATAATGCGATCGCGATTGAGAATTTTCTAGATGCTTGGCAGTAACATCACGATCAAAAAATCCTATGCATTATTGGGATTGAAACCCTCGGCATCGGTAGCGGAAATCAAGACGATTTATCGTCAGATGGCTAAAGAAATTCACCCCGATCTCAATCCCCACGATCCGACTGCTCGCGATCGCTTTTATACTCTCAACCAAGCTTATCAACTGCTA
This sequence comes from Chamaesiphon sp. OTE_75_metabat_556, assembly GCF_031378165.1. NCBI lineage: Bacteria > Bacillati > Cyanobacteriota > Cyanophyceae > Gomontiellales > Chamaesiphonaceae > Chamaesiphon > Chamaesiphon sp. OTE_75_metabat_556. Next base: position 17,708 of record NZ_JANNDR010000226.1, on the reverse strand, counting down.
TTATCTATCCGAGCCATCACCGATCGAGTCGATGTCGATGAGTCTACTGAGGCAGATGGTCGCGATCTCGTCGATGCTGTGCGAGTCAATTATGTAGTCGATCCACCGCTCTCCCCGCAAGACTTACAGCTCAAACAAGAAGTCTTTGAAAACTTAGAAAAATTAATCCGCCAAGAAAACTTTGCCAAAGCCGTCTCAGTCATCGATCTCTTAGTACGCGTCGTTCCCGATCGTCCAGAAATCTTCAAAAAGCAATCCGAAATCTATTTTAAATACGCCCAAGATTTGGTCAATCGCCGCACCCAACTTACATTAGCCCGTAAGTATCTCAAAGCATCACTCAAAATCGATCCGCACAACCAACAACGCTGGCAGGCTGTCGATCGTCAATTTAATCGGATCGAGCGACTAGCGAAGTAATCGATCGGCAATACTTCATCAAAAACGCGATCAATGATATCATAATCTCTGGATAGGTGTGTGTCGCCCTATATTTAAAGGTAACTGTGAAACTAAAGATCTTTGATGGTAAATCTCTCAAAAGATTAACAATCTTGACCCTAATTATCATCTCAGTACTCATCTTCGGCTGGTCATTGATGGTGTGGATGCCAGGAGAGAGCTATCATCAGTCCTTACCACCGTTGAGTGCCAACGAGATCGAACTTCAAATCCAGCTCAAGCGGGATGTGAACACTCTCGCTAGTACGATCGGCAAGCGGAATATCGACAATTATCAAAACCTCGTCGCTGCTCAAGAATTTCTCGATCGAGAACTTACCCAAGCAGGATATACAGTCCGCGAGCAGAAATACACCGTTGACGGTAAAACTTTTAGCAATCTCGAAGTCGAAATCCCTGGCAGCAGCCTCGCCGAGCAGATCCTCGTCATCGGCGGACATTACGATAGCGCGTTTACCAGTCCTGGTGCTAATGATAACGCGACCGGTGCCGCCGCCGTCTTAGCTCTCGCCCGCGAATTCGTCGGTACTAAACCCCAGCGCACCCTGAGATTTATCGAATTCACCAATGAAGAGCCACCTTTTTTCCAGACCAAGAGTATGGGCAGTCTGGTATATGCTCAAGCTGCCAAGGAACGGGGCGATGAAATCGTCGGGATGTTTAGCTTAGAGACACTGGGGTATTTTATCGACAAAGCCAATACCCAAAAGTATCCGCCACCACTGAGCTGGTTATATCCTAGCCAAGGCAATTTCATCGGCTTGATTAGCGATCTCGATTCGCGAGAATTACTCCGCAATACAATTCGCTCCTTTCGCGCTCAGGCTAAATTCCCCTCTGAGGGCGCAGCTCTACCTAGTGCAATTCAGGGTGTAGATTGGTCGGATCATTGGTCGTTTTGGCAACAAGGTTATCAAGCGATAATGATTACTGATACGGCACCTTTTCGCTATCCTCACTATCATACCTGGGCAGATACAGCGGAAAAAATTGACTTTGAGAAGCTAGCAAGAGTTACGTCTGGAATCGGTAAGGTGATTCGCGATTTCGTGGGATTAGCAGAATAATGAATTATTTACGCCGCCATTTTTCCAAGACACTGCTCTTAATTCTGGCAAGGATTTATGCTGTAACGATCGTTTGCTGGCAACTCCTCATCAATACCACACTCCAGGATTTCCCATATCGAGTTATTTCGCCAGCTTTTGAATTTGGAATTTTTAGTAAGTATCCGATCTCATCTAGTCAGCCAGTAGAATTAGATCCTCAGCTCTGTAAATTTCAGGAAGTAAGTGTTTTAGTCGATCGGCGAGAAGTTAAATTAATCGATGTTCATTTACCGACACCCGCATTTAAAGTCAGGAAACTTGGATTCTTACCTATTCCTGTAGATTTTAATACTAATAAACAAGATAAAGCATATCAAGTATTACTCGATCGAATCGCCAAAATAGAACAACCATTATTAGTAGTGGGTGACTTTAATACTAGCGATCGAGATCGTAACTATCGGTTACTTAGCAAGTCGCTAACTAATGCTTCTCATACAGTAGGATGGGGATTTGGCTTCACATATCCGATCGAAACACCACTGGAAACTCCATTAGTGAGAATCGACCATATTTTTTACTCTCTGCAATGGCAATCTCTGATGGCTCGGACGGACAAAGGGATAGGTTCCGACCATCAATATTTAGTAGCCAACCTCAAACTAGATTAGCTATTGACGAATTTATAGATCGAATAATATCAAGGGAGATAATTACATTTTCTGATAACAGCGAGTAGTAATGAAATAAGGATGAAAAACTTCTAGGAAATTAGATTGAAGGATTCTAAAAAAGAGATCGATGGTTTTGGGATCGTCTAAATGGAAGGGGAATTCTTGGTTTGAGCCTTTAGAGAAATACCAATTAGTAACCATTTTTCCATCAGTTTTCAAGATTTTGTGAAACTGAAGTAGCTGTTCGCTTGGAGCTGGTAAATGTTCCATGACATCGAAACAAGTAATTGTATCGAAGGTTTCTGTTGGAGCTATGCTCGTACAACAAGTGATTTTTGATTCCAAACCTAATTGCCCAATTCTGTGCTTGACAAAATTGTAATTAATCGGATTGATGTCGCAATAAACAACGTGAGTCACATCAGGACATAATGCCGATGCGATCGCGTGGGTGCCAATACCGCCACCAAAATCCAATACCCGTCCCCGCGCATTGTCAGCAATCAAGCGTAATGTATCGCCGATATAATCGGTACTAGTCAGATGCCAAGTGGCTAATTCAAATAAATACGCTTCACCAACGCGATCGCGATAGAACTCAGTCGCATTTTCCCAATCAAAATCCCGTCGTCCGAGTGCGGCTAAATCTTGTAAAGCAGTTGTGAATTTTAGCTCCAATAGATCGAGATCGATCTCTGAAAATTGGTGAAGATGTTGCTTTAAATTAAATGCGTCTTGCCAATAACCATTCAAATGCGGCACGATCGGAAATGTAGACATGTGCCAAGAGTGAAGGGTGATAAAGTTACGGGCGATATTCGATAGCTAATGTCGATCGATACCGGCATTAAATATAGCACCTGGACTGAGATATTGCACTAATTTTAATGATAATTGGCACCACAGAAATGCGATGATATCCACTACAGATCTAATATCGATTGCTACTTGGTTCCAGATCCAAAGATTGAGGCTCTTATGAGATTTTGAAATGGTTGTTGTTTTTTACGAAGAATCGATTCGCAATCCGCAGTCGATCGATAATCTTGAAACCCTACAGATGATGGAGACTGCGCGACTGTATGGTTGTTGCACTCACTTATTACCTGTGGCAACTGGTTATACGATCGCGGCTGAAGATGCCCTGATAGACTTACCAACTTTCGTTGGCGGAGCCTCTCCCTTGGAGAATCGACCCCATGTTGGTATTTGGGCTGGTTTTATCCCCGCACAGGCCAAATACGAGGCAGTTTATGCTGCTGCTGCCACCAAAAATGTGTTTTTGGTGAATGACCCGATTCAACATCAAACAGCATTAGAATTCGATCGCTATTACCCGTTACTCGGCGATCTCACACCGCAAAGTCTGACGATTACTAGCGTTGATGAGTGTGCGGCGGCTACCTCCGAGTTGGGCTTTCCAGTATTCGTGCGCGGTGCTGTCAAGTCAAAGCTCAGTTTGCGGGGATGAGTCACGTTTCGATTATGGAATTGTGGAGCCAGCTTGCCACGATTGAGTTCCCTTGTTGATTGGATGCTAAAAACAATCTCAGGATTCCTCATTGTTTTGGTTCTCTCCCGATCGAGCTGGTATTAATCCAAGCTGTTGCATTAATGCCATAAGATTGCAGTCATACCACCACTCCACAATCTTCCCCTCAGCAATCCGCAGTAGGGTAAAGCAAATCCAAAATTAGGTCGGCAAGATTGGGTGCAAGCTGCGCTAGAAATCCTGATGGAGAAAGGAATCGAGGCAGTAAAAGTGGATGTGCTAGCCAAATCCCTCAAGATTACACGGGGCAGTTTCTATTGGCATTTCAAGAATCTTGACGATTTGCTAGCGGCCATTATCCAGGAGTGGCAAGCGATCGATACAGAAGCGGCGATCCAGCAAGTTGAGCAAATAGGTGGCACACCCAGCCAACAACTATTACATCTGTTTGAAATTGCCGCCAAAGATGACGATCGATTAGAGAAGGCAATGCGAATCTGGGCAATCCACGATCTTCGCGCGATGCAATCGATCGAACGAGTTGACAAGCAACGATTGGAATATCTGCAAAACTTGTTTTTACAAATTGGCTGCTCCCAAACAGATGCCGAGTTACGTGCTCAAATTGTTTACTCTGTAAAACTTGGCTGGGTGGTGATTGCACCGCCGCGAACACAATCAGAACGGTTGGCACAGATGCGACTTTTGCATGAAATTCTGACTCATACCAATTTTAAGAATTAAAGATATTGAATCGATCGCCCGATCGCAGTTATGACGTAATACTGGATGCGCTGCTAGTTGCGATCGAATATATTCAACAAAGTCAGCACTAATTACGATTGTAGATATCAAGTCATTTTGAAAACTTTTACTATATAAGTAGGTAGATAGAATTATTTTTAAAATAGATTTTGCTTAAAACCTAGCTGGTTGGAACTGCCCACCCTACTAGCATGAACTGTTTCGATGCAGTGGAGTCGATCGATCGACAATGATGAAAATAGTCGATGGCCATGTCAATCAATCCAAAAACTTTGCAAAAGAACTAATCTTGTTAAGCAAACGTTCCTGTTCACCCACCAGTAGAAGCTTTTTGAATCACCCGCTTGATTTCGGTCGGTGTGCAACAGGTTTGTTAGACCGTGTTTACTTTGCTAAGTTCGACATGACCACCCTCGAACACTTGTACTGTTAGCTGATAGCCTTCCATCAACGACATTCCGACAAGTGGTTCAGAATCAGCCTCATCGATCGGGATTGTCAGCATATTTCCATCCCACACTAAAACTGCTTCATAGACATCGAAAACGCATTCAGTGCCATCACCAAGGACAGCTCTACCTCGCCTCTTCCATTCCAGATTCAGTTCAGCTATTAAATCTGAAGGCAATGATAGCCAGCCATTGAATCCAGTGTCAACAATCGCCTCCTGGGTATAAACTTTGCCATCGGAACCACAGATCGAAAGTGGAATAATTGGCTCAAAGTCTGCATTCACAATTCCGGTGATCATACGGCTCTTTTCGTGCGTCCGCCAAATCGACGAACATGGCGAGAACCAATGCGAACCATCCAGATTTGAGCTTCAGGGTGATTGGCTTCGAGTCGATCGCAAGCAGCGATTTCACTTGAATCAATCTCAAAAGCTCCAGTTTCAAGGTCGATCGCCACGATTTTCCCACGATCACCTTCTTCGACTTGAGCGCGCACCACTGTTTCATAGAGTGCATCGCCGCGCTGGGCAAACTCTTCTTTGCTATATCGGGGTTGTCGAACTGCCATGGGTTTGACCTTGCTATGACTTGACCACTCTATTTTAGCTTAGAGGCACGATTAATTGGCTTCAGTGTTGGGATGATGCGATGTCTTGTAGTTCCTTTCGCATCAGAGCATTTCGCAACTCAACGCCGCGAATAACGGGTTTTTTTCGCTCAACTACAACAAATCCGAATCGCTCGAAGAATGGCTGTGCGGTTTGGCTGACGTCAGAAGTAAGTTCTGTGGTGTTCAATCGCTTGGCCTCGCGGTGAATGACCTGCATCAATGCCTTGCCTATGCCTTGACGCGAGTAGTACCCAGAGACAAAGAAATGATCGATGTATCCGTTCTGTTGGATATCAGCGTAGCCAACAGGTTTGCCGTCAATTTCAGCAACAAATGGGTTGATTCCGTTTATCCGATTGAACCAAAGCTCACGATCAAGATCCAATGGTGCCCAAGCGTTCAATTGTTCCTCTGAATAATCGTTTCTAGCAATGAGATGTATTGCAGAATAATAGACCTCGAAAAGCGCTAGTTCTTCACCTGGTTGAAAGCGTCGGATGTGCATAGTTCGCTTTTTCTGATAGTCGGTCTAACGTTCCCGTTCACCCGCCGCAAACAATCTCTCGAACTCAACCAACTAAGCTAAAACGGTCGGTGTGCAACGGGATTGTTATGCAGTGTTTCTACTAGAGAACTTCTTCAGCTAAAAGTTGACCTTTCACCCGTTCATATTCATCTTCAAGAAGCCATTCCTGAGCAGTTTCATAGTTGGAGTGGGTGACTACAAGTTTATAGTCAGAGGCAGGACTATAAATACGACAAGTGCCATCTCGATCGCCCACCAGCATGAGAATTTTAGGTGGAAAGAGCACTGGATCGACCCAGAGTTCCAGGAATTTCCAGGTTTTAGTTTGTTCTGCGAGGGCTGGTGCGTGGGATTGCATGATACTCACCTGTTATTTTCACAATTTTGATCTCACCGTAATAAAGCGGTGTTTGACTCCCGTCTACTCTAATTATGTAGCCAATTGGCTCTGAAAAGTAGAGTCCATAACGTTCGTAATCATCCTCTTCATCCTCTACTCCGGTTCGTTCCCCACGCTCAATAATTGCCTGCGTGACTCGTTTTAGGGTTTCAAGATTGTTGAATACATGCGCTCTGCCTTCTCTTCTCAGCAGTCGTTGGACTTGAGGGGTGTTGGGCAGATGTCGATCGATTAAGCTTGGTCGGGGATCTGGAGTTATGTCTCGGTTAATTCCGCTCACAGAATATTATTGATTTTCCTCATTGTACGATACTTAAATCCCATATAAATCTCCATACTTACGGCGGATGTAATTCATTAACGGCTGTGTGTTGATGTCTTGTTCTGTGACCTGCTCAATCGTTTCAGCCGCAGTAAATTTGCGTCCGTGGCGATAGATATTCGCTTGTAGCCAATCTTGCAAGACCGTAAAGTTGCCTGTTTCGATGCGATCTGGAATCTCAGGATGTGCGGCGACAGCAGCATCGAAAAACTGGGCACTCATCAAGTTACCCAGAGTATAGCCCTGAAACATGCCGCCAATCTGTCCGGTATACCAGTGGACATCTTGCAATACGCCATTGCTGTAGCTACTGGGAGTTACGCCTAAATCGCTGAGGTATCGGTCGTTCCAAGCAGCAGGTAAGTCTTTGACCGCCAGCTTCCCTACAAGCAGTTCTAGTTCTAGATCGAACCGAATCATCACATGCAGATTGTAGGTAATTTCATCAGCATCAGTGCGGATAAGCGATCGAGACACCCGATTAATCGCTCGGTAAAAGGTTTCTAGCGATACAGTCCCCAGTTGGCTGGGAAAATGAGATTGGAGTTGGGGATAGAAATATCGCCAGAAAGGGAGCGATCTACCCACCAGATTTTCCCACAGGCGGGATTGACTCTCATGCACTCCTGAAGAAACACCACCTGCTAGAGGCGTACCTTCCAGATCTGGGGCATTACCCAATTCGTAAAAGGCGTGTCCCATTTCGTGAATAGTGCTGAATAAACCCTGACTCAGATCGTTTTCATAGACACGAGTGGTAATTCGGACATCATCGATCGAGAATCTGGTCATGAAGGGGTGCAGGGTTTTATCTTGTCGCCCGCGTTCTAAGTCATAACCCATCTGCTTGAGGATGTTGTGACAGAAGGCGAATTGCTCGGTCTCAGGATAGTACTGATGCAAGCAGGAATTATCTACGTGCGATTCGTTGTAAGTGAATCACGGTAAAGTCCGTAAATAACCTTACCAAGCTGGCTACCAGACATGTAGCAATTTAAGGCTTGAACTATCCAATTGATGAAGGTGCAAGTCCTTCCCTCTAAACTCAAGAGTGAATGCTTATCTGCCCCCACCGAGTAAGTTCGGAATCTTACAGAGTGAAGCGGGGAACAGGGCGGAATCAGACAGCGAGTTATAGCTGACACTGCCGCTAACAGCGAGTTCCTATGACGAGATTAACGAACTTCCTTCAAAAGCAACTTAATTCCGAGCATGGGTAACAATTGCAAACCATGACTCCATCGGAGATTAGTTTCCCGCAGCATTTTTAGATAATAGCTGCAAGAGTAAGGGAATCCGATAGTTGAATTGGAAGCGTCTAAGGGAACAATCAATCGGCTGGATGGAACGAATAAAAACGTGTCTGAGGTCTGTAGGCTGTCGAGTCTACGGTAGACGGGACGAAGCGATTAATCCCTCAGATCCGGGTAGGATTCGGCGTAATTGCCGAAAGGATTACAGAATAAATAAATTGGAGTAAATCATGATTAAGAGCAGCTTAACGGCTAGCGAGTTATGGAAGAGCTTCAATTGGAAGAAAGCTTCCAAAAGACTCTTTCGGTTACAAAGACGCGTTTACAAAGCAGTTCAGAGACTAGACAAGCGTAACGCACGGAAACTACAGAAATTGATTCTGAAGTCTAAAGGCGCAAGAATGCTTGCTATTCGACAAGTAACACAACTCAACGCTGGAAAAAGAACAGCGGGTATTGATGGGAAAGCAGCCCTCACTTTTGAAGAACGCTTTGACCTAGAGACTCAAATTAGTCTCAATCATACCAACTGGAAGCACCAAAAACTACGAGAAATCCCAATCCCCAAAAAGGACGGGACTTCGCGTTTGCTAAAAGTGCCTACCATTTCAGACAGGGCTTGGCAATGTCTAGCCAAATATGCCCTAGAACCAGCCCACGAAGCAACCTTCCATGCAAGAAGCTATGGTTTTCGTTCTGGTCGTTCCGCGCATAACGCACAGAAATACCTGTTCGACAATTTACGTTCTCAAAGTAATGGAATAGATAAAAGAGTTATAGAGCTTGATATCGAAAAATGTTTCGACCGGATTAATCACTCTGCAATCATGGACAATCTTATCGCCCCAGCAGGACTAAAACTCGGAATCTTCCGATGTCTAAAAGCTGGAACGCAAGTAGGATTTCCAGACCAAGGAACACCGCAAGGTGGTGTGGTTAGTCCACTTTTAGCCAACATCGCACTTAATGGAATCGAAAATATTCATCCATCTGTTCGCTATGCGGACGACATGGTGATAATTTTGAAGCCTAGCGACAACGCCGAATCAATACTTGAAGAAATTAGCGCATTCCTATCTGCCAGAGCGATGAAGGTTAGTGAAAGAAAGACCAAAGTTACCGCTACGACAGATGGATTTGATTTCCTCGGATGGCACTTCAAAGTGCAATCAAACGGGAAATTTCGATGTGTTCCCTCAATGGATAATCATCGAGCATTCCGCAAGAAAGTAAAATTCATTGTCAACAACTCGAACTATGGAGCGAAGGTAAAAGCCGAGAAGCTTTCACCAATCGTTAGAGGCTGGAGGAATTACCATAAGTTCTGCAAGATGGACGGATCTAGAAATAGTCTCTGGTTCATTAATCACAGAGCCTTTAAGGTATTTAATAAGGAAACCAAGCAAGATAAAGACTCAGCCAAGAAATTGGTTGAGAAAGCATTCCCATCGGTTCCACACTCCGAAAATAAACACATTAATGTCAGAGGCGAGAAATCACCATACGACGGCGATGTAACCTACTGGAGCGAGAGAAAATCAAAGCTCTACGACGGTATAACCTCTAAAGCCCTTAAGTGGCAACACCATACATGTGCATTTTGCGGACTCAAATTCGTAGGGGATGAAAAGATTCATCTACATCATGTAGACAAGAATCATAATAATTGGAAGCAAAATAATCTTGTAGTAATGCATGAATCTTGCCACGATTATATTCACATGAGCAAGGCTTAATCGCCTAGTAATTCGGGAGCGTAGTGCGGTGAAAGTCGCACGCTACGTTCTAACTGAGAGGGGCTGGAATTAATACTCCACCTCGACTCAACCAGGGGGTTGGCTGGTAATTGCTTGTACCACGGGCACCAGTTGAGCGCGGAGTTCAGCAAATACCGCCTGAATTGACACCGCAGACATGCCGTAGTCTGAGGCAGCAATAAAAGGGTCGGCAATGTGTCGAGCCTCTGGGAAGAAATTAGAGTATTCGCGGCTCATGTCGAGCATTCGTTCTAGCTTAGGCTGTACCAATGCAAAGTTATTTTCAGAGCGTGCAGTTGCCCAAGCTTGATAACATTCTGTTTGTAATAGGGAGAAGCGCATCTCAAACTCTGCTGGCACTTTAGACGCAAGATCGCAGTTACGACGGGTGAGGCGAATCATACTCGCTTCATTTGAATCGTAGGGTGACTCTCGTTCATAAGTTGTCAGATCGTCAAGCAATTGAGCAATTGTGCCGTCGGTAAACTTTTCGTGGGCAATTTGATGTAGCGTTGCCAACTGTCGTCCTCGTGCCTCGATACCCCTAGATGGCATGTAAGTTTTCTGATCCCAGTGCAGCAATGCCGCAGCCCCATAGATATCTTCGATTTCAGCTAGGAGGGATCTGAGTTTTAAGAACTTCGGATGAGTCTGTTCGAGGATCTGCATAGCCACTTCAAAAAATGATAGAAAACTCTGATTTCGGGTTCCAACCTCATTCGGGATTCAGCGGCATAACGATCGAGCTGAACCGCAACGCCGTCTTGCGCCGCTTTAAGGTGGATCTGCTGAATTTTTCAACATATTGTAACATTATGCAAATCTAAAAGCCTACCTGGCACTTTCAGATTGGAGATCGATCTGGTTGAAGCATAAAAACCGAGTCTATGGGCGGGATGCCCAGTAGCCGATCCCTAAACTGACACCAACACCCCATAATAACCATGCCGCTGCCAGCAACAGCCCTGCTGGTGCCAAACCATATCAACCTTGAAACCAAGTTAACGCAACGCCATCCAAGAACATCGCCGTCAATGCCACGATCGCCACAGCACTCAACAGATCTTGTCGATCGATTTTACCAACTATGGCACTGACTTTGACTAAAACCCAAGCGATCAGCAGGGCAGCAACAAACAATAACAGCATCCAGGGATTACCGTTGACAAACAACTCTTCTCCCCCAAACCGAATAAATAATAAAGCTTCCAACCAATACACAACACCTAAAATCACCAACAAGATCGGATTGAAGGTTTTTTTCGATGGGGTCATCTGAATCATCTTTTCTACTCCAAATATTTACGAATGGTTGATTCAACCTTGACAACTCGATCGCGAAGTGCTGCCCGATCGAGTCGATAATTACCGCACACTAATTGACTAAATTTTGCTCTAGGATTTGTTCTCGGCGATACATAAAAAATGGCAGAGCACAAGAAAGACCGATGCCAAGCGTTAGTCCGATGTAGAGTAGCATCCACATCGAAACAGCAGCAGATCCTAAGCGTTTTAATTCAAGCGAGGCAAAAATAAAGAAGACACTCGCACTAATTAGTAAATCGCTTGCCCAAGCAGTCGCAATATTATTCGCAAACGTGAGTTGCAGAAATAAAGTTGGAGACATTAGCACCCCTGGATCTTGGAGCAACCAAAACCAAGGCGCAATTGAACCCGCGATCGACAACAATAGATAGAGGGATTTAGCAAATTTGAACGATTTTGGAGTTGAAATATGAGTTGACTCGAACATGGTATTTATCCTCGATCGGTATGTCACAATCTTGGCAAAGGGAGATAATTAAAGCAATTACCTCTGAGGTAATCACCAGTCGTTATCTGTGCAATTCTTGCCATGCAGCAACATCTAACCACCCTCGATCGTCAACCCGATTCATTTGGCACGCTGCTCAAACAATGGCGAGATCGTCGTAATTTTAGCCAGCTCGATCTCGCCTTCACTAGCCAAGTCTCCCAACGTCACATCAGTTTTCTCGAATCGGGACGCGCCAAGCCCAGTCAGGAGATGGTGCTGCAATTGGCGACTGTTTTAGAAGTTCCGCTCAGACACCAGAATCTGCTACTGACAGCCGCAGGCTTTGCCCCGATCCATACTGAGACGGATTTATCGGCTCCCGAAATGACATCAGTGCAGAAAGCCATCGATCTGATCATGCGTCAACACGAGCCATATCCAGCGTTTGTAGTTGATCGCTATTGGAATTTGGTGTTGACAAATCAAGGTGCAACTCGATTGCTCGATGCTTTTATCGAACCTGAAAAACTCCATTCCCTCTTCTACATAGACGGGAAGATTAATATCGTGCGGGTGATGTTTCATCCCCAAGGGCTGCGTCCGTTTATTGTCAATTGGGAGAGCTGTGCCAATCATTTGCTACAACGAGTCCATCGAGAAACGCTAGTCGAACCAGAAAGCGAGGGATCTCATCGATTACTCAGGGAACTGATGAGCGATCCAGATGTCGAGCGAATTTGGCAAAGTTCCAGTCGCATGGCAGATCATACTTTGCTGCTCACCATTCATCTTCACCGCGACGATCTGGAGTTGAAGTTCTTCTCGACGATCGCGACATTGGGCACTCCTTATGATATTACGCTCCAGGAATTGCGAATTGAATGTCTATTTCCCGCAGATGAAACAACCGAGCGACATTGGCAACAGTCCCAACATCTCGATCGTCATGAAAGAATCAGAGCATAGACTTGTGGGAGAATCTGTTGACACTCCCCTGACTCGGTTCGGTTTCGCTTTCGCTCACTCTCACCTAAAAGTCAGGGGATTCTTGGTTCAATGACCTATCTTGCTGGCTTTGATTTGCATCGTTGCCAGTAGAGGACAAGTCTCCCCAAACGTTTACTGGATCTAGTCCAGAGCTTCCCACATGCCCTGCGGTAGCTATTCCTTTTTTGAGAATGTTGATAGCTGCATTCTCATCACGATCCGCCGTATATCCACAGTGGGGACATTTATGGGTTCTGGTGCTTAATGTTTTCTGCACTCTTTTACCGCAACTAGAGCAATCTTGACTAGTATATTGGGGAGCTACGGCAATCGTAGTTCGCCCAAAGATTCGTCCAAAATACTCAATCCACACTCGAAATTGATACCAACTAGCATCGCTAATTGACTTAGCCAATTTATGGTTTTTCACCATATTCGCAACTCTTAAATCTTCGTACACCACAACGTCGTTAGACGCTACTACGCACCGTGCAAGTTTCACTGCATGGTCTTTACGCTGGCGAGATACTTTTAAGTGCTTTCTACTTAATTTATTCTTGGCTTTTAGATAGTTGCTAGACTGCTTTATCTTCTCCTGCTTTCTGGTTTTACTAAACCTTCTCGATACTCGCTTCTGAAGTCTCTTAATAGACTTCTCAGCCTTTCTCGAAAATCTAGGGTTTTCAACTTGTCCACCATTAGAATCAGTGTAAAAATGGTTTAAGCCTACATCTAGCCCAATAGTTTTACCCGTTGGTGTGGTGTCAATATTTCGCTCTACTTTAATCAAAAATTGAGCATAATAACCATCGGCACGTCGAACTAATCGAACTCTTTTAATTTGCTCTACTTGATAGTAGTGCAGGTCGTAAGTCCCAACCAGTTTCATTCTGCCGATATTATGCCCATCGGTCAAAGCTAGGTGTTTCCGATCTTCAGACAGTGCCCATCCAGAAGTTTTATACTCAACTGAATTGCCACGTCGTTTGAACTTTGGATAACCTTTCTTCCCCTTGATTTTCTTCTTGCAGTTCTCGTAGAAACGAGATATTGACGACCAAGCTCTTTCCGCACTGGCTTGTCTAGCCATCGAGTTAAGTTTGTTGGCAAACGAAAACTCTTTAGACAAGGCTTTGCAAAGTGCTGAAAGGTCATACTTGCCAATTTTGGCATTGTCCATCCAGTAACGAACGCAACTATTCCGAACAAACAAAGCAGTACGAATCGCTTCATCAATGAGGCGATACTGCTGTTGAGTTCCAGATAGTTTAAATTCGTAGACTAGCATTGTGCTTCTGTCAGTTTACAACAAACAGTATAGCGTAAAACTAGGAATAAATCAATGGGTCGAGCAAGGTGATATCATTGTTTAAAAGACATCCCGCCCTCTTCCTTGTAAGTCGATCGCTCTCTTTCTGGCAATATTTCTATCCCAACTGCAAGCCATCTGCCTTAGTCTTTCCTGAAGATTTTCATGCGAAACCTGCTCATCGTTGAATCTGCTGGCAAAATAAAGAAGCTCAAAAGCATCCTCGGATCGGACTGGGATGTGAAGGCTTCGACCTGCCAAGGCAGCGCTTCGCTATCGGGCATATTCGCCAACTCGCTAACGATGGTGACGGTTCGTTAGGGTTCGATCTGGGTTCAAATACGATCGATTGTCGCTACATTCCCCGCGACGACAGAGCCAAACAAACGATCGCGGGGCTAATTGCCGCAGCCAAACGAGCAGAGCGCGTATTCATCGCCTCAGATCCAGATCGGGAAGGTGAAGTAATTGGCTGGCATATCGCCCAGGTATTGAAGCTACGACAGCCCCAGCGCGTTGTCTATCAAGAGATTACCGAGTCCGCAGTCAAAAAAGCGATCGCTTCTCCCCGTTCCCTAGACATGGCTCTAGTTGAAGCGGGTAGGTGTCGCGATTGTCTAGATAAATTGGTAGGCTACAAAGGATCGCCCCTAATCTGGCGACTTAATAACGGAGCCAAAAGCGTTGGTAGGGTTCAGTCAGCCACCCTGCACTTAGTCTGTCAACGAGAGCGGGAAATTCAAGCCTTCAAACCCCAAGATTATTGGTCGGTATTTGTAGACTATGCTGAAGGTTTCCGCGCCTTCTACAATGGCACCGCTCAAGCTATTTCACCAGCCACAGAGGAGGAAACTAGCGATGATGCTGGAGCGACGGAGAAAGTCGCCGAATCGACGCGGGTATTGAGTCAAGCCGAAGCTGACAGGTTGGTGGAAATTGGGAAAGCGAACCCGCATCAAGTTAAAACAATTGAAGGTAAACTCGCACCTAAAAAGCCACCCGCCCCATTTATCACCTCATCGCTCCAACAAGCCGCAGGAGCGCGCTTGAAGTTCAGTCCCGAACATACGATGTCAGTTGCCCAGAAGCTCTATGAAGCTGGTTTAATCACCTATATGCGGACTGATTCTGTCGAACTCAGTCAAGATTTCTGTAAAGCCGCACGAGAATGACTACTTGCTCACGACAAAGATAATGTGCCTACAAAGGTAGCGAAACAGCGTAGTTCCAAAGACGCTCAGGAAGCCCATGAAGCGGTCAGACCGACGGATATAACAAAAGCATCAAGCGAACTCAAACAACAGCTCTCAGAGGATGAATTCGCGTTGTACTTAATGATTTGGATGAGATTGTTGGCGAAGCCTACCGTAGGTAATCGCCTCTCAATGCAAACCCGCTCAAATTCGCAAAACCACGATCGTTACTCAATCTGGAGAGATTCAATGGCAAGCCAGAGGACAAATGCTGGAATTCGCTGGCTATGCCAAGTATTGGAAGGATATTAGCGGTGATGCGGTGCTACCTAGTTTGCAGCCAAAACAACCACTCACAACCACTAATGTCAGTCACGAGCAGAAGCAAACCCAACCACCACCACGTTATAGCGAACCAAAACTCGTCCAACTGATGGAACGGCGCGGGATTGGTCGTCCTTCGACTTATGCGCCGACAATTGCCACACTAAAACAACGTAATTATGTCGAGTTGGTGAAGAGTAAAGTGCAACCGACGACTTTTGGTTTGCAAGTAGATGATTTTCTGATCCAAGCTTTGCCAGAGTTGATTCAGTCGGAATTCACTGCTGGGATGGAAACTCAACTCGATGCAATCTCGAAAGGGAAGCAAGAATGGCAAAGTTATTTAATTGAATGGAACCGGAGCTATTTCGCGCCAGCATTAAGCAAGGCTACCAAGAATCTACCGGAGCAGGATTATGGATCGTTCCAGGGTAAAGAGCTGGAGAAATCTCGCTCTAAATGTCCGACTTGCAGCAAGCCAATGTCCAAAGTACCAACCAAGAAGGTGAAGAAGGGCTATTTTCTTAAGTGTGAGGATGGATGCAAAGATAGTGAGGGTAAAGGTTTGGTGATGTTTTGGTCGGATCGATCAAATGAATGGCAGTTACCACAGGCTAAAACTGAGCAGTCATCGCCAGCGAAATTAACGGAACATCCTTGTCCAGTTTGCCAGAAACTGTTGGAGGAATATAGCTACAGTAAGGATGGGCAAGCCAAGTCGATGTTAAGGTGTTCGGATGCAACAGCTAGAGCCAAAGAGCCAAGCCCAAACACAAGAATGTCGCCTATTTTCGGGGTAAGGAAGGGCAGTGGTGGAGTCCAAAATTGGGTAATCTTGTTGCACTAAGAAGATGATGAGATAATTAGGGAAAATATGCTCAAAAAGTGAGAGCATAAAAACAAAGAATGTATCCTGAGTTATATCAAAAGTGGTTTAAATTAACATTAAATCCGGCTGAACTGGTGCTGAATATCACTCTTTAACTGAACAGTGCCAAGTTAAGATTGTGCCTGGTTTGCGATCTTCTTCACAACTTCCTCAACTTGTTTACCTACTGTGAAGGAAATGAGATTGCTAAGGAGGGCTGTTATGGAAAGCTTCGACTATGTAATTTTGGGAGCGGGATTAGGCGGTCTATCTGCCGCCGCCTGCTTGACTCGGCAGGGATATCGAGTCGCTGTCTTGGAAAAACACTACCTCCCTGGTGGTTGTTGCCACACCTTCGACTATGGCGACTATCGCTTTTGTGCCGACGTGCATTATATTTCCCAATGCGGCGCAGGACAGACGATCGAACGGTTTCTGAGCTATATCGATCGCGAGGTGCCCTTCAATCGCCTCGATCCAGATTGTATCGATCGAGTGATTACCCCAGATGTGAATTTCAAAATCCCCCTCGGTTGGGAAAACCTGCGAGATCGGTTGCTGTTGAAATTTCCCGCAGAAGCTCCAGCCATTAATCGCTATTGTGACGAGATTAGTCACCTCCATCGAGACATGCACAACGTAGTGCAGGAGATGCATTGGTTCGATCTCAAGTGGTCGGATTACTTGAAAATGCCCAAATATTGGAACCTGTTTTTGAAACGGGATTGGACGCTACAAGATCTGTACGACTATGTAGGGCTATCCCCCAGACTGCAAGCGTTATTAGCCGGACAAAGTGGCGATTATGCGCTACCACCCCAGGAAATTGCGCTGCTGACTCATGCATCGTTGGTGTGGGACTATGCTGAGGGTGCCTACTATCCCCGACATCACTTCAAACATCTGGTTGACACGATCGTCGAGGCAATTACCGCGCGCAGTTGGGTGGTTGAATTCAACACACCCGTCGAGCATATCGAAGTCAGCGGTGGTTGCGTGCAACATCTCACCGCTGGCGGCAAAATTTATCATGCTGATCAGGCATATATCAGCGACTTAGACCCCAAACTAACCGTCGAGCTGATGCATAGCTCCATAGCCTTGAGTCCACAGGAGCATCAACGACTCACAGGTTATGAGTATTCTTGCAGTGCTTTCAATATTTATCTGGGTTTAGACAGTCGCTTCGAGCCACAGAATTATGGCATCGGTAACTGGAATACTTGGTACTATCCGACTGGTGACTTAAATCAAGAGTATCAGCAGCAGTTAGCAGGCAACCTCAGTCATCCGTGGATTTTCTTGTCCTGTCCGACACTGAAATCATCCGAACCCGGCATGGCTCCTGAAGGGCATCACGTTTTAGAAATTGCCACAGTCTGCCCCTACGAACAGTTTGCAGATCTTTACAATACTGATCCCAAGGCATATAAAGCGAAAAAACGCGAAGTCTACCAGCAAATTATGGTTAGCGTTCGGGATTTGATTCCCGATCTGGATAAGTATGTG
>NZ_JANNDR010000216.1:0-3739 GCF_031378165.1 Chamaesiphon sp. OTE_75_metabat_556 | reverse complement strand
ACTCCCCACTCCCCACTCCTGTACCCATATGAACCTGGGGAAATTCCTCACTCGCGCCAGTATTACCTTAGTTACCGCGCTGGCCGCCAATGTGCCACTCCAAGCCAGCGAACTAGGGCCAGAAATAGTTTTAAAAGCTGTCTATCAAGGATTGCGGCAAGTAGATACGACGCGAGCGAATCCAAAAGTCCGCTGGAATGTGCCCAATGGTGCATCTAGTCCTTGCGGACGTGTATCAGGGAGCTTGTATTGTACCCGCAACAATACGTTGTATATTACGACCCAACATATTCGGATGGCTTACCAATATGGGGATGCCGCCTTAGCTTATATCCTCGCCCATGAATATGCCCATGCCGCACAGACAATCGGGGGATTTAGACCAAACACGATTACAGCCATCGAACTCCAAGCTGATTGTTTAGCTGGTTACTATATGGGTGCCATGCCTAACGTAGATTTCGATAACAATGATATCGAGGAAATCGCAGCGATTGCTTATCGGGTCGGAGACTATGAATTTAATAACCGCCAACACCATGGTACGCCCGAACAACGTGCCCAAGCGGTACTGACCGGCTTTCAAGCCTCCCAACAAAATGGCATCATCGCTTGTCAGGCGCAGTAGAAAATCTCAGATATAAGTGCGAGAATCAAAGGGAATAAGTATCAATGTAAGTACGGTATGAAGATTGCGATCGCGGGAGCTACTGGATTTGTGGGCAGTCGGTTAGTCGAACAACTCCAAGCGCAGGGACACGAAGTAGTAATTTTCACGCGGAGTCCCCATCAGGCCAGCAACCGCTTTGGCAAAGTGCAGGTAGTCGGCTATGAGCCGCTCAAGTCCGGCGAGTGGCAAAATGCGATCTCCGGCTGCGATGCCGTGGTAAATTTAGCTGGCGAACCGATCGCCGAAAAACGCTGGACGCCAGCCCAGAAGCGGACGATCCTCGACAGTCGGCAACTGGGCACTCAAAAAATCGTCGAGGCGATTGCTGCTGCTAGCGTCAAACCTGCCGTGCTGATTAATGCCTCCGCGATCGGCTATTATGGCACCAGCGAAACTAGTAAATTTAATGAAGATAGTCCGGCTGGGCAAGATTTTCTGGCTGAAGTCTGCACGGCTTGGGAGACAGCCGCTCAAGCAGTTACCGTCACAGGCACCCGCTTAGTCATCCTCCGCTTGGGCATCATCCTGGGCGAAAATGGTGGCGTACTCAGCAAGATGTTAGCACCTTTTAGTGCTTTTGTCGGTGGGCCGATCGGCAGTGGCAAGCAATGGTTTTCCTGGGTACACCGCGATGATGTCGTCAAATTAATAATTACCGCAATTACCGATTCGCAAATGCAGGGTGTCTACAATGCCACCGCCCCTAATCCCGTCACCATGACAGACTTCTCTCACACGCTAGGCACGGTGATGAATCGACCCTCTTGGCTCCCCGTCCCCAATTTTGCCCTCGAAGCCCTGCTCGGAGAAGGCGCGATCGTGGTGTTGGAAGGACAGCAGGTAGTCCCCACCCATACGCTCGCTCAAGGTTTTGAATTTCAATACTCCACGCTCACACCAGCTCTGAGTTCAATTTTAGGAAGTTAGGCATCGGGCTTTACGCTTGAGGCTTTAGGAGGCAAGCATTCTTCTAATTCCCTATCCCCTATTCCCTATTCCCTATTCCCTAATCACGATCGCTTCGATCTTGGCGATATTGGTGTCGCGATCGACTGCGGTAATCGCCCAGCGGAGGGGTTCGCCCCATTGTTGGAGAGTGGTTTCGATCGCCAGATCTAGCGTCGCTTGTGCTGCGGTAATGTCCATATCGATCTCGATCGATTCAATATTCATTTGTGATGATGGGTTAGGTAGAGGGATATAATAGTATCTTCAACATTTTTGACTACATTGGGTCGTACTTACTGTGAGTTATAAATCGATTGAGAAGGATCGTCCGAGCGATGCTGATGCTTACAGATTTAGGTCGATTGCTATTTTAAATATTTTTTATTATGCCAGATCCAGCGATTAGGATTGAAAATTTAGGTAAAAAATATATCATCGATTGCCAGCAACAGCAACACTATTCCACACTCCGAGATCCGATTGCTAGTGGAATTGGGAACTTATTCAAACCAATTGTCGATCGCCAACACAAGTCAGATCGCCATCCACATCAAGAAGAATTTTGGGCACTTAAGGATATTTCCTTTGAGATTAAGCAAGGCGATCGAGTTGGGATCATCGGTCGCAATGGTGCCGGAAAATCAACTTTATTCTTCAGTGGATATCTGGCTGGGAGATGGGTCGATCGATCTCGATACTTTGGCTGGATATTTGAGCTTTCGGATCGAAGAAACCGATGTATATGGAACGGGTTGTCCCCCATTTAGCCAAATGGGTGCGATCTTACTCGAACCAATCTGGACGGTAAATCCCATTTAAAATAATCATTTTGTAAATATTAAAACCCGTAAGACATGCAACCTTCAGATCTTAGCTCTAACAACTTGTACACACAGGAGTTCTTTAACAAAATTCAAGAAAGTTCGCGACGATCTGCGGAAGTCATAGTGCCGCTAATTCTAGAGATTTTAGCAGTCGATCGAGTGGTTGATGTTGGCTGTGGTGATGGCACATGGCTAAAAGTTTTTCAACAACATGGGGTCAAGGAAATTCTGGGAATCGATGGTAAATATGTAGATGAGAATATCTTGGTAATTTCCAAAGATAGGTTTATGGATTTCGATCTCACCAAGCCGATAAAAATACCGCAATTATTCGATATCGTTATTTCTTTAGAAGTTGCCGAACATCTCGCCGCTGAATATGCAGAAACTTTTATTGACTCGCTAACAAGCCTGGGTTCAGTAATTTTATTTTCTGCGGCAATACCATGTCAAGAAGGTATAGATCACATCAATTTGCAATGGCAAGAATTTTGGGCAAACTTGTTTCAAGAAAGAGGCTATGTTGCCTTCGATTGTATTCGCAAAAATATTTGGTCTGATAATAATGTTGCTTATTATTATAGACAAAATATGCTGTTGTTTGCCCATAAAGATTATGTAGATAAGTATTCATTAGAAACCAAGCTCGGAGACGATCGAGTTAAAGACACTTCTCTAGTCTCGGTGGTACATCCGATTGCCTACTTGTATATGAATGAGGAATTACAAAATGTTAAAAAGTCGCATGAGATAATTAGTGCCGCAAATACTTCCCTGAAGTCAATCCTCAAATCTCTGCCACAAGCCACTATGCTGGCGATCTCCAGAAGGTTGAAGAAGATTACCGGCTAAATAGATGAAGTGTCTAGGGTTCAATAGTATATTGGCTATTAAATTTTCTGGTGAATAACAAAAAAATCAATGTAATTGATCGCCAGATCTGGCATCGGCAATATCCATCTCGATTGCGATCGATTCAATCTGCATTTGTGATGAGGAGTGAGCGGCAAGTACCTAATAATATCTTAAACATTTTTGACTACATTGGTTCGGACTTACTGCAAGTCACGGATCGATCACAAATTCTAGCAGATTCAGGTCGATTGCTATTTTAAATATTCTTTATTATGTCAGATCCAGCTATTAGGATTGAAAATTTAGGTAAAAAGTATTTTATCGATCGCCATCAACAGCAACAATATTCAACACTCCGAGATACGATCGTTGGTGGCGTCCAGAACTTATTCAAACCAACTGTCGATCGTCAATCGAAATTGGAACGTCATTCTAAACGCGA
>NZ_JANNDR010000095.1:0-3199 GCF_031378165.1 Chamaesiphon sp. OTE_75_metabat_556 | reverse complement strand
TATTTCCAGCCGATCTACCCACCAATCTAACTGGAGTAACCCATCTAGATTTCTTTCAGAAAGACCGGGATGGTAATCCCAAAGGTATAGTTTCTGTACATTTATAGAATTGAACCGAAGAGGTAATGTGCTAAATCTGTGGATTTAGGTTTCCGATCGCTGAAATTATCAACGCATTTGATTTCCTTCAACAGATTCAGAACATTGCCTAGAAGGTTTCAATTCCTCAAAATAATGATTTCTAACGAAAGACAATACTCTATTACCAGAGCTGAACTCAAGAAGTTTGAGGCTTCTTTAGCAGAACTCGAAACAAAAAGTACATCAACGATGGACTTTAACGATCGAATGAGACACCAACTTTACTTAGATGCTCTCAACAGTCAAATTGATTCCTTCAAAGAGGAAATTGTAGAATACGAGCGTTTGAAGAGTGGCACAGTCCAAACGTTAAACTTTGATTCCCTAGAGCAACTACCAGATGCTCTCATCAAAGCACGAATCGTTAGAGGACTAACTCAAGGTCAGTTAGCAACTTCTTTAGGGTTAAAAGAGCAACAAATTCAGCAATATGAATCTACTCGATATGCCAATGCTAGCTTATCCAGAGTCATGGCTGTTCATTCTGTTCTCAATATCAGAATCAAAGAGGAAGTAATTTTTCAGTAAGGCAGACTTTAAATTAATTGATAATTGATAATTAATAATTAAACCAAGTCTGACAATAGATTCGATACTTTCTTCTGTAAACCCTGCCGATTATCGTCATAACGCCGGATCACATTCAGATCCGCATGACCGCTCAATTGCTGCACCGTCCGCACATCCCCATTCGTAGCATCGAGCGCAGCCGTGATGCTACTGTGTCGGACGCGGTGCGGGGACATGTGTTTCTCCACCCCTGCATCTACCGTCGTCCAATCGACAACCCGCGCCACGGATCGACCTGATAGCCGCATACCATAAGAACGCTTATCCAGAGCGATAAAGATCGGGTCTTTCGCTTGCCCTGCCCTAATTTCCAACCATTCCGCTAGAGCCGCCGCAGTCCGAGCAGCCAGATCGATCGGTTGTTTTTGCCGCTGCCCTTTCCGCAGAATCCACAACTTCCCCTCCCGAAAATCTTCGATATTTGTCGATGTCAGCTCGCCCCGCCGAATAGCGTTATCCCAGAGTAGGCGCATGATCGCGTAGTTGCGCTTCCCGATGACTGTCGATCGATCCACCTCCTGAAGAATCGATCGATAATCATCTACACCGATGCCAGAGGTATCGCGGTAGTTCTCGACGGGCATCAGCTTGATATCTTCCAGGCTATAACCACATTGCCCTAACTTTCGCGCATGATTGGTTAATGACTTCAACGCAGATAAGCGCGTGTTAATAGTCGAGGTTTTCGGACTCAAAACTGTCAACAGCTAGTTTCAGTTGACGAAGTTGCTTAACTTTGTTAAATTAAGAATATGTTGACGAAATTGCACAACTCTGACGCTTTGTGTGCGGAATCTTAGTAGAGATCGATCGTAGCTGGATAAAGTTGTCGATCGCATTATCAATTATCAATTAAAAAAATGAGTGTAGACACCTTAATCGACAGGGTACAAACCTCCACCCAGATCGAACAAAGACTGATCGATAATTTACTCGATGCTTCTCCCCAGTTTAAGGAAGCTTTAGCCACTTTATTGCGGGAATCAAAGCACCATCACAAGCTGTCTCAATACTGGCAAGCGACGCTTGATGTGGCTCTAGCTGCCAGTCATGCGAGTAATGTTACGGCGAGTCCTCATACTAATAGTTTTGAGTGGACGATCTCGGCGTTGACTGCACCCGAATTACTTGCCGAACTCGCACCGACAGATCCGTTGGCGGGAGCGCGATTGCGGGGGATGAAAGTCAAGCAGGAACTACTATATAGCGATGGGCAACCGTTACGGAGTGAAGAAGTCGCTCAATTATTGGGAATTTCTCGACAGGCTGTGGATAAACGGCGGGGTAAGGGTCAACTTTTGGCTGTTTCTTTGGGGAAACGGGGATATTTTTATCCGCTGTGGCAGTTTCAAGATGGGGGTGTTTTAGTTGGACTCGATTTGGTATTGACTGCGTTGGCTAAGTTCGATGCGTGGACGCAGTTAATGTTTATGAAAACTGGGGATTTACGGTTGAATAATCTTACTCCTTTAGAGTGTTTGGTGGCTGGAAATATCGATGCTGTAGTTACTGCTGCTGCTTGTTATGGCGAACCAAATCCAGCCTGAAGATCCGTTAATTCCCCATCCCTTACCGCCGGAAGATTTCGATCGGAGAGAGCTACCAGTTATTATTAATAAAGGGACTTGGTATCGATTGAATGCGGTTGATTTTGCTTCTAGTTTGTATTTCGATCGCACGGGTAAAGGGCGGTTTGATAGTCCGGCTCAGGGCTATGGGATTTTGTATGTGGGAGCTGATGTGTATGCGAGTTGGATCGAGTGCTATGGTAGGACTCATGGGGCTCAGGGAGTCTCTGAGTCGGTATTGAGACAGCGAGATTTGTATGCGATCGAGAGCAGTCGTCCGTTAGTATTTGCCGATCTGACGGGGAGTAGTTTGGTGAAGATGGGAGCCGATGCGCGGTTGTCTTCAGGGGCGATACCTGTCTAAATGTTATTTAGCAGCCAGATAAAAGTTTGGCAGTAGAAACATGGGGATGCTGGGGATCTTTAACCAAAGGCGGCTGATTTTTCTTCTGCTTGCGGGGCTGTTTGAGAAAACGAGTTAAATCAACTTTCGAGGCTAAATCCTGGAGTAGCAGCACAAAATCAGTTAAAGCAAAATCGCCAAAACACAGCCAAGCTGTTGGTGGCAGCGAAATCATCATGCCACGGTAAGTCCCCTGAATTTCATCAACAAGATAGAAATCAGACAAGGATGCCTCAATTTTACCCACACCATGAACGCTGGCTAAAGCCGCTCTTAAGGTGGCCAGTAGATTATAGGCAACTAACGCCAAGCTAAAACTGAACAGCGCAGCTTTGGGGTAAGCCAACGTATTAATTTCGCCTTCAAAGTTTTGGGTCACGGTTAAAAATAACCGCTCCACCTGCCAACGTTCTCGGTACAATTGGATCACGATTTGAGCACTGGCAGCCGTGATGGGCAAATTGGTCAACACCACAATTTCCGCATCCCCATGTCGAGATGGTGTCTTCAATCGGAG
>NZ_JANNDR010000507.1:0-14073 GCF_031378165.1 Chamaesiphon sp. OTE_75_metabat_556 | reverse complement strand
GCAGCAGAGATGAAGCTATCGGTATTCAAGGATGCCTTAGTGATACCGAGTAGCATTGGGGTATATTCCGCTGGAGCCGCACCCGTAATCGACATCGCCTCATTGACCTGCTCGACTTGACGGAGTTCTTGGAGTTCGCCTGGCAGCATCGTGGTGTCACCACCATCGTCGATGCGGACTTTAGAAGTCATCTGGCGGACGATCACCTCAATGTGTTTGTCGGCAATCTCGACCCCTTGGGATTGATACACCGATTGGACTTGATTGACTAGGAACGCTTGCGCCTTTTGGAGGGCGAGTAGCGCGGCTTCAAACACACCGTTATTCTCGCGGAAGTGATTGAAGTAGACTTCTAGAATCTCGTGAGGGTTGAGTTGTCCGTCAGTGAGTAAGTGCCCAGCTTTGACGACATTGCCATCCGATACGAGCAAGTTTTGACCCGGGCCGAGGAAGTATTCTTCAACAGCACCACTGGCATCGATCACTTTAATTTCGGTCGGTTCGCCATCCTCGTTATAGATGACCGAGGCAGTACCATCGCGACGGTTGAGGATACAAGGTTCTTTGGGTTTGCGAGCTTCGAGGAGTTCTTCGATCCGAGGTAAACCTTGAATGATGTCTCCAGTTTTCGATCGCTCGTAGACGAGTAAGACCAAGTTATCGCCCCGTTGGACGAGATCGCCATTGTCGATGTGCAGGATCGCTCCTGGCGAGACGCGATACGGACGTGCCATCCGCAGTAAGACTTGATCGTCGTGGACTTCGACGACTTCACCCGATTCTGGACTGGGGACGCCTTCAGCGATCTGACTGCCAGAGACGATCAGTTTGCCCACTGTTACAGTTGGTTTGACCCCATTGGTTGCGACGGTTGTGCGATCGCTATCGCGAACTACGAGTACCCGCCGGACGGATTCAGCCCCTTGGCGAATCCCCCGCACTTCACCATGATTCTTACACCGAATCTCGGTGCGGGCGACGACGGCACCAGGCGCGATATGTTCGCCATCGGTGACGAGTGCTTCTGTATAAGTGCTCCCACCCAAGTTATCCCCAGCGGTATCGCGACGGATCGTCAGCGATTCGAGGATCACTAGTTGCAGCCGGAGTTCGCCCGATGCTTCATCTTTAATTAGTTCGATATCGGCGGCGAGTTGCGGCGTGCTGGTAGACTCCATTTCCAGCACCAATTGGGTGCGGAGCAGTTCGACACCATCGACGGATTTGACCCGTTCGCCATCCTTATAAGGGACACGTTGGACAGCCCGAAGTTCGATCGTTCCCTGGGCACCAGCTTGATTGACGGAGGCTTGGGAGGGGAGATTGGGTTCGTCGGGAACTTGATATTCGATCACTGGGCGGATCAGTAAGGCCGAACCTTCGGGGGTTTCGACATACTCTAGATACCGCAATTCGGTGACGGCTTCGAGTTCGGGGACGGGTTTTTGGCCGGGAGCACAGATCGTACCCGTTACGGACTGTCCGGCTTCGGGGTCGTCGAGGAGGTGGAGTTCCCCTGGTTTAATGGTGATTTCCCGGAGAATGTCATTCTTCTGCACCACTTCGACAATCCCGCTGATGCCACAGAAGATATCGCGAATGACCTCAGTGCCAGCTTCGACGAATTGACCGTCTTCGACATTGAGCAGGGAGATGTCTTTGTTGACTTCATGGGACTCCTCTGGTATCCACAGGATCGTCCCGCCTTGGACGACCTCATAGCCCTGTTTGGCTTTCCCTTTTTTCTGGACATCCAAGCCCGCAAATTTGATAATGCCCCCCGTCCGTGTCCGATAGCGATCGTCGATCAGTTCGGCAACGGCGGTGCTATTTTGGACTTTGGTACCGGGCGAGGTTAACAGTTGGAAGCGTTGGTTGTCATCGGTGACGATCTCGTATTGTTCGCGTCCCGATTCGGTATCGACTTCGACTTTGGCGCGATCGAGCGAGACCGAAGCGGTGATGATATCGATTTCCCGTTCGCCGCGCAGTCGGACGACCCCACCACTGACCGAAATCAGTTTAGTTTCCGCCAAGACACCGTGTTCGGGGATTTTATCACCGTTTTTGACCATCGGTTCGGCACCAGGTGGTAAGTTATAAACTTCCCCTGAGAGTACCCAGATCAGACCGCCCCGTTGAGCGATCCGCGTCATATTCCCTTGACGGTCGGTTTTTTCTTCCGGTACGATATCGGCAAATAAAACTTCACCAGCTAAGTCTGAAGCGACGTCTTTAGTGGCTTTTTCGGTTGATCGACCGCCGCGACTGAGGGCAATTTCGGCAATTAAGTCGCCAGTTTTGACTTCGGTACCTTCGGCCACCAGCAATAACGAACCAGGGGTCAGGTTGAAAACTTTTTTCTTGCCTTTGCCTTTCGGTTCGACGATCAGATCGCCATTGACTTCCACTTGTTCGCGGTCTTCCCCGTGACGGGTGCGGACGGCACGGACGCGGAGGTTGGAGAATTTCACCGTCCCATCGTGGGGCGCGCGAATTTGTTGCTCGACTTCGCCAGTAAATACCCCACCCGTGTGGAATGTCCGCATTGTGAGCTGGGTACCAGGTTCGCCGATCGATTGCGCCGCAATAATCCCGACAGCTTCACCGAGATCGACGAGATGGCCGTGAGCCAGACTCCAACCATAACAAAGCTGACAGACCGATCGAGCGGCTTCGCAGGTCAGTGCCGATCGCGCAAATACAGATTTGACTTCGGCTTTGGTAATGGCTTTAATCAGATCCTCGTCCAGTTGTTGGTTGCGCGCGCCGATTAATTCTTTGGTTTCGGGATGGAATACATCAGCGGCAAGTACGCGTCCGTGCATCCGGCTGGCCAGGGAAATCAGGACGCGATCTCCATCTTTCATCGCTTCGACAACCAAACCACGAGTCGTGCCGCAGTCGTGTTCGCGGACGATCACATCTTGAGATACATCGACCAGACGGCGGGTCAGGTACCCAGAATCAGCCGTCCGTAGGGCGGTATCGACAAGTCCCTTCCGTGCTCCATAGGAAGAAATAATGTACTCAGTCACGGTTAAGCCTTCTTTAAAGTTGGTCTTAATCGGTAAATCGATGATTTCCCCCTGGGGATTGGCCATCAAGCCGCGCATCCCAACTAGCTGCCGGACTTGGGATAAATTCCCCCGCGCTCCAGAAAACGCCATCATGTAGACGGAGTTGAGCGGATAGTTTTCTCTAAAGTTAATTACGACCTCATCTTTAAGACTTTCAGACGTGGTGTTCCAAGTATCGATTACTTTCTGGAACCGTTCGACTTCGGTAATCTCACCACGAGTATATTTGGCTTCGGTTTCATCGATCGTGTTTTCTGCTGCTTCGAGCATTTCCCGCTTGATCGGCGGAATCTTCAGATCGTCGATACTGATCGATACCCCTGCTCTAGTCGCAAACCGGAAACCTAATTCTTTAAGTTTATCGGCCATCTGGGCGGTGCGGGCGGTACCATAATGCCGAAACGACCAAACGATCAGCTTTTTCAACTGACCTTTATCAACCATCCGGTTGTTAAAAACGATCGGCTTTCTCTCTTTTTCGCTCATGATCTGGTGGATAGTGAATAGTGGTTAGTGGATAGTGGTTGGTGCTTAGTGGTTAGTGGATAGTGGTGGATTAGTATCAGCGATCTTTCGCTATCCACTATTCACTATTCACTATTCACTAAACCGAGAGGACTTCCTGAATGGTCTTGTTATAAATAATCCGGCCTGGGGTGGTGAAGATATATTGAGAGAGCAATTCACCAGTGCTGGTTTCGCGAATGCGGCGGTATTTATAGAGCCTAGTGGTCGTACCGTCGCCATTGTCGATCGTCTCTAATGGCTCTTTTTCGTCATCCTCGGATTCCATCAACCCGTCATATCTGACCCAGACAAAGTTATGAATATCCAGTTCGCGGCGATCGTAGGCGCGCACGACATCTTCGAGATTCGAGAAATAGCGATCTCGGAGGTCGGCTAGAGCTGGATTCCGAGCAGTGAGATAATAACAACCCAAAACCATATCCTGGGATGGAGCGACGATCGGCGAACCCGTAGCTGGTGAGAGAATGTTATTACTCGCCAACATCAGCAATCTGGCTTCAGCCTGGGATTCCAAGGATAGCGGTACGTGGACGGCCATTTGGTCGCCATCGAAGTCGGCGTTAAAAGCCGGACAGACCAGGGGATGGAGTTGGATCGCCCGACCTTCAACGATAATCGGTTCAAAAGCTTGAATCCCCAACCGGTGCAGGGTTGGTGCCCGATTGAGCATCACTGGGTGTCCGGCGATGACTTCTTCAAGGACATCCCATACGGTTGGGTCGCCACGCTGGATCAGTTTCTTGGCGGCTTTGATATTATTAACGAGGTTATTTTTGATCAACCGATGGATCACAAACGGCTGAAATAACTCGATCGCCATTTCTCGTGGCAATCCACACTGGTGGATCTTCAGTTTTGGTCCGACGACGATGACGGAACGACCAGAATAATCAACCCGTTTACCGAGCAAGTTTTGGCGGAAGCGACCCTGCTTACCTTCGATGATATCCGAGAGAGACTTAAGGGCGCGGTTATTGGCTCCAACTACAGTCCGTCCGCGTCTACCGTTATCGATGAGGGCATCAACGGCCTCTTGCAACATCCGTTTTTCGTTGCGGACGATGATTTCTGGAGCCAGAATTTCTTGCAATCTAGCCAGACGGTTATTCCGGTTGATCACGCGGCGATACAGATCGTTCAAGTCCGAAGTCGCAAATCGACCGCCATCGAGTTGCACCATCGGGCGCAAGTCAGGCGGAATTACAGGTACATAGCTGAGGATCATCCATTCGGGACGGCTGCCAGTGGCGATGAAATTATCGATTACCCGCAGGCGTTTGATTAACTTGGCGCGTTTTTGACCCTTAGACTCGCTAATTTGTTCGCGAAGCTTTTCAGCCTCTTCTTCTAATTGCAGGTCTTCTAGGAGCCGCTGGACGGCTTCAGCACCAATTCCGACTTCGACGCCTTCGAGCAGTGAATCTTCACTATAAATTCGCTCCTCGATTTCCAACCACTGTTCTTCAGTCAGCAGTTGTTTGTAGCCGAGGGTATCGTCATTACCAGCCGATAACACGACATAGGAGTTGAAATAGACGATTTGTTCGACATCGCGCAAGGGCATGTCGAGCAAGATGCTCAGATAACTGGGAATCCCTTTGAGGTACCAAACGTGAGCCACTGGTGCCGCTAGTTTGATAAAGCCCATCCGGTGTCGGCGGACGCGCGATTCAGTGACTTCGACACCACATCGTTCGCAGACAATCCCGCGATGGCGCACCCGCTTGTATTTACCGCAATGGCACTCCCAATCCTTCGCAGGGCCAAAAATCCGTTCGCAGAACAAGCCATCCATCTCCGGCTTCAATGTCCGATAGTTGATGGTTTCGGGCTTGGTAACTTCCCCAACTAACTGGCCATTGGGTAAGTTCCGCGAACCCCACTCTCGAATCCGATCGGGTGAAGCAATCCCAATCTTAACGTAATCAAACTTGGTTTCTAGCTTTTGACGCATAGTTAGGGGTTAGGGGTTAGGGATAGGGACTAGTGGGGATAGTGGATAGTGGATAGTGGATAGTGGATAGTAATCGGATTTAGTTATTAGCTTTTATAAAAATAGATCGAAACGCGCTTGCGCGTAGCTCTATTCACTATTCACTATTCACTATCCACTTCCTACACTTCTTCGCTATCGTCGCCACGCGCAAACGATTCATAAGTGGGGCGAGAAGGTGCGCGGCGGGTATTTACGTCGGCCATCAGATCGACTTCGACGTCGCGGCTGTCGCCATCTGGTGTCTGTTCGACTTTGTGGACGGCGATATCTAATCCGAGGGATTGCAGCTCGCGCATCAGTACCTTGAAGGATTCGGGCGTACCAGGGCTAGGAATCGATTTACCTTTGACGATCGCGTTGAGGGCATCGTTCCGGCCTTGCATATCGTCGGATTTGACTGTGAGTAGCTCTTGGAGGGTGTATGCTGCACCAAAGGCTTCCAGTGCCCAGACTTCCATTTCTCCGAACCGCTGACCGCCTTGTTGGGCTTTACCACCAAGGGGCTGTTGGGTAACGAGGGAGTAAGGACCAGTGGAACGCGCGTGGATCTTATCATCGACTAAGTGGACGAGCTTGAGCATGTACGCTTTCCCGACGGTGACGGGTCGATCGAATGCTTCACCAGTCCGGCCGTCATAGACGGTAGTTTTACCCGGTTCGTGCTGATCAAAAATCCACGGTTTGCTTTGCGCTTTAGCCGCTGCTTTTAACTTGCCATGCACTGTCGTCCGAGAGGCTTCGGGGGCATACATTTCATCGAATGGTGTCACCTTGAAGCGCATCCCCAGGTTGTGTCCCGCCCAACCGAGCAGACATTCAAAGACCTGACCGACATTCATCCGTGACGGTACGCCCAAGGGGTTGAGGACGATATCGACGGGGGTACCATCTGGTAAGTAGGGCATGTCTTCCACAGGCATAATTTTGGAAACGATCCCTTTATTCCCGTGGCGACCGGCCATTTTATCGCCGACTTGGATTTTCCGCTTCTGAGCGACGTAAATCCGCACGACCATATTGGCTCCAGGTGGCAATTCATCACCCTGTTCGCGGGTAAAGACCCGCACATCGACGACGCGACCTTTTTCACCATTGGGTACCCGCAGGGAGTTATCGCGCACATCGCGCGCTTTTTCACCAAAGATCGCCCGTAGGAGTTTTTCTTCTGGGGGTTGATCTGATTCACCTTTGGGCGTAACTTTACCGACGAGGATATCGCCAGAAGTGACCCAGGCACCCTTGCGGATAATTCCTGTTTCGTCAAGATTTCGTAATGATTCTTCACTGACGTTGGGAATCTCACGGGTAATTTCTTCAGGGCCGAGTTTAGTCTGCCGCGCTTCGATTTCAAACTTCTCAATGTGGATGCTGGTGTAGTAATCCTGAGAAACTAATTTCTCACTAATGAGGATCGCATCCTCATAGTTGTAGCCTTCCCACGGCATATAAGCAACCAGAATGTTTTGACCCAAAGCCAGTTCCCCGCCCTCAGTTGCCGAACCATCTGCCAGGACTTGACCGGCCACCACACGATCGCCAATTTTAACTAATGGACGTTGGTTGAGGCAAGTATCCTGGTTAGAACGGTGATATTTCTGAAGCAGATATTTCTGGGTGCGACCGTTATCGCCTTTAACATCGATCGATTCGGCTTCAATAAAGCTAACGACACCGTCGATTTTAGAGACGACGACCATCCCTGAATCTCGCGCTGCTTGGACTTCTAAGCCCGTGCCGACGAGTGGACGCTCTGGCCGCAACAAGGGTACCGCCTGCCGTTGCATGTTAGAACCCATCAGGGCGCGGTTGGCGTCATCATGTTCGAGGAACGGAATTAATGATGTCGCGACCGAAATAATCTGGACGGGCGAAATTGCCACATAATCCACCTGATCCGGTGTGGTTGTGGTAAATTCGTGCCGATAGCGGACGGGAATCGTCGAACCTAAGATATAACCATGCTCGTCGGTAGTGATATCGCCAGGTGCGACCCGCAGATCGTCCTCTTGATCGGCGGTCATATATTCCGCTTCTAACTCGCGTTTGACCCGCCCATTTTCGACCGGGAGAAATGGCGTTTCGATAAACCCATATTGATTTACCCGCGCGTGAGTAGCTAGGGAGCCAATCAGTCCAGCGTTAGGACCTTCAGGAGTTTCGATCGGGCAAATCCGCCCATAGTGGGAGGTGTGAATATCGCGGACGGCAAAACCCGCCCGTTCTCTGGTTAAACCACCAGGGCCTAAAGCCGAGAGTCGGCGTTTGTGGGTCAATTCCGCGAGCGGATTAGTTTGATCCATAAACTGCGACAGTTGCGAGGAACCAAAAAATTCCTTGACTGCGGCGACCAATGGTTTGGGATTGACCAAACTAGCTGGTGTCAAGCTACTAGTCTCCGAAACCGTCATCCGTTCGCGAATGATCCGCTCTAGCCGATTCAAACCGACCCGAATTTGGTTCTGGAGCAACTCACCGACGGATCTGACGCGGCGATTGCCTAAGTGGTCGATATCATCGGTACTGCCGATATCAAATTCCAGGTTGATCAGATAATCGATCGCACACAAGATATCCTGCGGGGTGAGTACTCGAATGGCATCGGGAGTTGTCAACCGCAATTTACGATTCAATTTGTACCGACCGACTTTACCCAAATCGTATCGTTTGGGGTCGAAAAAGCGCGAATCTAGCAATTGCTGGCCGCCACTAACTGTCGGCGGTTCGCCAGGACGTAGCTTTTTATACAGCTCCATCAAGGCTTCTTCTTCGCTGAGGTTGCCTTCTTTGTCGATCGTCTTTTGGTAAAACTCAGGGTGACGTAAGGAGTCAAAAATCTCGTTATCGGTCAAGCCCAGTGCTTTTAATAATACCTGCGCGGACAGCTTGCGGGTCTTATCGATTCGGACCCAGACGATATCATTTTTATCCGTCTCAAACTTCAACCACGCCCCGCGATTGGGAATCAATGACGCACTATAGGTTCTGCGCCCGTTTTTGTCTAACTCAGATTTATAATAAACTCCAGGCGATCGGACGATCTGATTGACAATTACTCGCTCGGCACCGTTAATGATAAACGTACCACGATCGGTCATCAAGGGTAAGTCACCAATGAAGACGTCTTGCTCGATAATTTTGCCTTTATCTTCTTTATTAATTAATTGTGTCGGCACATACATCTGTACTGCGTAACTAGCATCGCGCCGCTTGGCTTCATCGACGTCATATTTAGGCCGTTTGAGCTTGTAATTCTTGGCGAGGAATCTTAATTCTAGTTTGCCAGTATAGTCCGTAATCGGTGAAAAGCTATCTAATTCTTCGATCAAGCCTTCTTCCAAAAACCAGCGGAAGCTAGAACGCTGAATCTCTACTAAATCCGGCAGCATGTAAGTGGATGCTGTAGTAGTAATCTGACTAGTCATAGTATTCCTCTCTAAGCACGTTCTAAACAACGGATCGATTCTTCGGGGCGATAAATTAGACGATCGAGACTAGGTTTATGCTAGCTGCGACATCTTGAATATCTTCAGTCTGGGTCGCCAGTGATGAAACTACATGGTAAAATAGTCGAATAAATTAAGCGGCCAAATTCTCCCCCATGATCGGTAACTCTTGGTTCGCACCAGACAAGCAGCCGGTGCATTTTGAAAAGCGTCAACCTGGGCGTCTGGGGTGAAAATCATCTTCGTGGTGCAAGTATATGGAGTTTTTGAATGTAGCGTAAATCGTGCGAACAGTTTAAATATAATATATTGACGATCGACGAGATCCTTAATTAGTCGGTGCTAATACTGGCAATCTAAATAGCTGTCTGGCGTTAGCGGTAGTGCATTCCGCCAACACTTCCAAGCTTTCGCCCCGCAGTGAAGCTAAGTAGCTAGCAACCTGAGCGACAAAAGCTGGTTCGTTGCGCTGACCCCGATGGGGTACGGGTGCGAGAAACGGACAGTCAGTCTCGATTAGCAATCTCTGCTTCGGCACGAGCTGCGCCGAAGCTTGAATCTGCGCGGCATTTTTGAAGGTAACTACCCCACTAAAGCTAATATAGAACCCCAAGCCTAGAAACCATTGAGTTTCAGTTGGAGTTCCAGTCCAGCAATGCATCACACCTCGGACTTGCCCGAATTCTGCCCAAAATTCTTGACAAACTTGGCGCATCGCAATGGCAGCATCGCGACAGTGAATGATCACTGGCAAGTCTAAAGCTTTGGCGATCTGTAGTTGCGAGCGAAAGACCTCGATCTGCCACTGGTGGTTATCAGCTTTGAAAAAGTCTAATCCCATTTCGCCGATCGCTACCACCCGTCGATCGCTCCTAGCTAAATCGCTAATGAGCGTTCCTGAATCTGGCTGCCACAAATTAGCATCCAAAGGATGCAAGCCAACGGCAAAAAATAACTCAGGAAACCGATCAGCTAATTTCTGAGTTTTGGAGAACTCTGCTGGCGTCACACAAGAATGTACTAGCTGTACGACCCCATTTGCCCGCCAGCGATCGCGTACCGCCTCTAGATCCGCCTCGAAGGCATCAAAGTTGATGTGAACGTGAGTATCAATTAGCTGCATTTAGCACGGGTTAACTTGGGTTCGATGGCGTACTTTCAACCCCGACTCAGACGACATTCACTAATACATAGCCGATCCTGAAAGACAGACTATAAGATTTAGTATGTCGATCAAGTCGATACTGTACACTCGATCGCTTTCTTTAACAAAATTGCAGAAACCGCACGAGCCATTCTCCAGTCGAGAATCGGACAGCTTAAGCAGTTTTGAGTACTTTAGCCAGACGAGCTTTCTTGTTAGCACCATTGTTACGGTGCAATACGCCTTTTTGGACGGCTTTATCGATCTTTTGATAAGCCTCAGACATACACTTTTGAACCTCAGCCGAGGATTCGGCTGTCGGTCCGGCAGTATGCTTCTCGACGGCTGTGAAGTACTTCTTCATCAGCGTCCGCACGGCAGACTTATGAGATTTATTCCGAAGCCGATTCCGCTCGGCGATTTCGACACGTTTGATTGCAGACTTAATATTTGCCACAGTTAGCCCTGGGAAAACTCGCGTTTAAAATTTGACATATTGTCAGACATATAAGCATAGCACAACAGCCTGGAAAATAACAAGGTATCGATTTAAATATTGCTCTAGCTCGTTCTCCTCGCGATCGATACCGATTTAACTCAGGCGACAAGCGGACTTAACTAATCGATCGATACATTACCAAGACTTGCCATGCTGCCCTTTGGCCAATCTCGTCCGAGAGATATCGATCTTTATCTTAGGGCTTATGTACTATTTTAATAAAATATGATATACTTGTACTAGCAAGGGTTGAGCGCACGACCCCCACCACAGAACTTCAATATTACCGAGCGAGCAGATCTATGACTTACTCCAAAACCAGAGCAACTAAAGACAATAACGCTGACTACACACATAGCCCCCATACTGGCACGAATGGAGTTACACCAGCAGAAATCGGTGTTGGTACAACCGTCGATCTCGATCTTCAGGAAACACAAGTCGTACCGAGTGCGGCCGAAGTCCGCGACAGATTTGCCGCTCCCGAATATGTCAATCAAAATGCCCGTTTGCCCCGTATCCAGGCACTACGCGGTGAAAATGGAGCCAGTGAATGTGGCTACTTCATCACTGAAACGGAAATGGCCAAAGCCGGCTGGAAATCGATCGATGAGAGTTCTACTATTGTGTATGAATACAATAGCGGTGGCAAGGAACGAGGGCTTTTGATTCAATCACCTCGGATGCTGGTAGTACCGCGTTCGCCATTATTTGCCTTTGACAGACAGCTTTCTCGGAGCGAAGGCCGATTGGTAGTGGCCGGGCAGCATAGCAAACAACTCTATAGCAATCGCGAAAAATATGGCACTGCTCAGTGCTATGAAGTATTGCTACTCGACGAACACAATCAACCATTGCACGAAATTGGCTTGGCTTATGTGGCTAAAGGTGCAAATCAGGCGAGCTTTAGCTTTCATTGGCAGCAACTAGTCAATGAAGTCACCAAGTGTCATGCGATCGCGAATTCGATTCCCGCCCGCGCTAAAGATGCCAGATTCAATAGCCTGTGTGTCTTCCAGTTTGACGTCAAACGCGAACTAGCTGGGAATAATGCCAAATCCCCAGCCTGTAAAGTTCACAGTCACGTCGCCCCCACCCAAGCCAATTGGGAGCAGTTCTTTTTGGGACGGCAAGATGAGGTGGCGAACCGATTCCTGAATTTGTTAACGCCAACGACTGAATTAACTTTGCCGCAAGCTCATCTGTTGAGCACGACTGACAGAGTCGAAGATGAATTTCCGCAAGAATTCGTCGCCTAATCGGATAAGTTAATCATTTGATCGTCAAATTCAATAATCAGTACAATAGAGACATTATGTATAATGCCTCTATTTTTTTGCGATCTTAAACCATCAGGATATTTAGCATTATCGATCGAGAAATAAATATCATCATGAGAGTTGCAGCATTAGGTTTGGATGTTGGTGGTAAGCGGATTGGGGTGGCTGGATGCGACGGGTTGGGATTGATTGCGACTGGGATTACCACGATTTGGCGCAGTTCGTTTCAGGAAGATATCGCCCAATTAAATGAGATTATTCGCGATCGCCAAGTAGAGATTTTAGTGCTGGGTTTGCCCTACACGATGGATGGTACTTTAGGTTCTCAAGCCAAACAAGTGCAAAAATTTGCCCGTCGCGTCGCCGCTGTTATCGCATTACCGATCGAGTATATAGACGAACGATTGACTTCTTATGCTGCCGAAGAAATGATGAAGGCGGCTAATATTTCGGTTTCTCAAAACAAAGCGACGATCGATCGGATTGCGGCGGCGGTGATTTTACAACAATGGTTGGATGATAGAGGCGAACGCGCGACCATTGGCACGCTCTAAATTGGTGCAGGGTGAGCACGATGCACCGCCCCTACAGGTTGACTGTATTCACCCACACATAAAATCACTGAATAAGCCTTTAGCTGATACAACAATCGATCGAGCTTTACGTCAAGAATGGTGTGCGGTTGCCAACAAATTAATCGAGCAAAGCGCGACTAAATAGACAGTTAGGAATATAGTCTGTTAACTCTCGACTGTAACAGCGGGTAAAACCACTTCAGGAATGACTGCCGGAGTTGGTTTTTTGGCTTTGGCTGGCTTGGTATCGAAGGTGAGCGATCGAGTCTCTACTGGTGCGGAGCCGCCCACGATACAATCGACAAAAATGGTATCGCCTGCCCCGAAGGTAGTTTCCAGAATCTTGGTCGCGATCGGGTTTTGTAATTCGCGTTGGATGGCGCGTTTGAGCGGTCTGGCACCATAGATCGGATCGTAGCCGACATCAGCTAGATAATCTTGGGCGGCAGTTGAGAGTTGGATCTCGATCTTTTGATTTGCCAGCATCTTCTCGATTCGGTGGATTTGAATCGTCACAATTTGGCGGAGTTCCGTCTTCTTGAGCGGTTCAAAGATCGTTAGTTCGTCAATCCGCTGGATAAATTCTGGCCGGAAATGGGTGCGAAGCGTATTAGTCACCTGTTCGCGCAGATCGTTAGTTTGGGTATTGTCGCGATTGGGGTTAAGTAATGTCGTGATAATCTGCTCGCTAGCGATATTACTCGTCATCACAATCACCGTATTGCAGAAATTGACAGTTTTGCCCTTGGAGTCCGTAATCCGCCCATCATCGAGGACTTGCAGCAGGATATTGAAGACGTCGGGATGCGCTTTTTCGATTTCGTCGAATAACACAACACAATAAGGGTGACGGCGCACGGCTTCAGTGAGTTGGCCGCCGTCTTCATGTCCGACATAGCCCGGAGGGGCACCGATCAGGCGGGAAACTGCGTGTTTCTCCATATATTCAGACATATCCAAGCGCACCATCGCCTCTTCGCTATCGAAGAGAAATTCAGCCAGGGCACGGGCGAGTTCGGTTTTACCAACACCAGTCGGCCCCATAAATAGGAAAGATCCGATCGGGCGGTGGGGATCTTGCATCCCCGCACGGGCGCGGCGAATTGCGGCGGAGACGGCACTGACAGCTTCATGCTGGCCGATTACGCGGTTATGGAGGTGG
Source organism: Chamaesiphon sp. OTE_75_metabat_556 (assembly GCF_031378165.1). Classification (NCBI taxonomy): domain Bacteria; kingdom Bacillati; phylum Cyanobacteriota; class Cyanophyceae; order Gomontiellales; family Chamaesiphonaceae; genus Chamaesiphon; species Chamaesiphon sp. OTE_75_metabat_556. The sequence continues at coordinate 366 of NZ_JANNDR010000507.1, read as the reverse complement.
GATTCGAGTTGAAGGAGCTTTTGGCGTTCGGAGGCCAGTAAGCGGTTGACGGGGATGCCCGTCCACTTGGCGACGATTTCAGCGATGTCATTGTCTGAGACTTGTTCTCGCAGGAGGGTCGAGCCTTGGACTTGGACGGTGGCGAGTTCGGATTCTTTGACTTCTCGTTCTTGTTGGAGTTTTTCGAGGTTGCCGTATTTGAGTTGGGCGGCGGTATTTAGGTCGTAGGCACGTTCGGCTTGCTCGATTTGGACGCGAATTTGGTCTTCTTGTTCTTTGAGGCTTTTAATCCCATCCAGGAGTTGTTTTTCGCCTTGCCATTGATTATTGAGTTCGCCTTGCTTGCCAGTCAGGGTGGCGATCTCA
>NZ_JANNDR010000055.1:0-9013 GCF_031378165.1 Chamaesiphon sp. OTE_75_metabat_556 | reverse complement strand
AAGCGATGCAGATTTGCCCATTGTCCATCGCCAGATACCACCGGGACATTGGGGATACGATCGCCTGCCTGTAGTGACCCACTATTCTTCCACTGCCAAGCCAATGGGCTATTGCGGTACTCCATACCCAGGTCGCTGAGTGTGTACTCCAGCAAGCGTCTCACTGGCTTCAGCGACAATCCGATCGGCATGAACGTTTCCATCAGCCGGAGCTTAGGATATGATTGTGGTTGCTCCAGCACGTTCGTGTTGTTGGCCTCGATGATGGTGTGTGCGTTGGCGCGTTGTTCGATCGTATAAGTATCCAGCAGACAAGATTTGGCCTCACCGCGCTCGACTGCGGCTAATTTCCAGCCGAGGTTATATGCACCTCGGAGTCCTGTATTCATGCCATGTCCGCCGATCGGTGCCCAAGCATGAGCCGCATCCCCGACTAACAGCACGCGACCTTGGTTGAAGGTAGCAGCAACCCGATTCTGGAATCGGGCGCGACTAAGCCAAACGGGTGCGGTTAGCTCTAGCTGCAATTCCGGCATGTAAGTAACCGATGCCACTAAATCGCGCATTTCTGCCAAGCTGGGCGGTGTTTTGAGATCGGGAGTGGGATCGCTAGCAAATGCACAGAAGCGGTAACTATTACCTGGCATCGGAAACCCCAGCATGGAAACGTGCTCTTTCAAAAAGAAATAGCCGTGAGTAGTGGATTTGGGAAACCGCCAAGTTGGTTTGGCATTGACCTGAAGTGTTTGCAAGTTCGTCACGCGCTCTCCTTCAAACGGAATCTGTGCTGCTTCACGGATCGGACTCCGAGTTCCTTCGCAGCCTACTACCCATTGGGTCGCGATGGTTTTCTCCTCTCCCTGAGCAGTGCGGACGGTGACTTCAGCTCCATCATCATGTGCATGAAGTCCAATTGCTTCAGTTTCCCACTCGATTTCCACGCCTAAATTAGCAAGTGACTCGGCTAATAGCCGCTCTGTGTCATGCTGTTCGATACAGAGGGGATTCGGGTAGTCCGTCTTGGTGGAACCATATTGAAGACCGCCGATCTTCCGACCGTCGATATAAATATGAGTGCTTTGTAGTCGATGAGCAAACTCCAAAAACTTGTCGATTACGCCCAGCTCTGCTAGTGCTTCTTGGGAGCGCGCCCAGATTACGCCAGCTCGTGCTTGTCGTTTGGTGGCAGTGGCTCGATCGATAATCCGCACGGACAGGGAAAGTAACGTTAATTCGATCGCCAGCATCAAACCACTAGGGCCAGCACCGACAATTAATACTTGACTTTGAGATGAATTAGACATGATCGCAGGACTTACTCATTGACGGAGTGTTGAAATTGTGAATTGAGAAAAAATGTCGTTTTTGAATAATAGGTGTCGGACAATTAGAAAACTATTGCTAATTGGTATGAATTGCAAAAAAACTTATTTACATCAGTTATCTGTGAATATATTGTAGATAATCTTGCCAGTACTTAAATTCATAACGCGATCGTTTTGTCAATGCGTAAGTCATAGAGATTACACCCTGACCGAGAAAGTGTCTAAATACTTAACTAGAGTGTCGTAATCGTTAACTGCGGCGATCGATCCGACATGACCATCTGGACGAACGAGGAGCATCTGTCCATCGCGCCCCAGTTGACGATCGCTCTCGCGATCCATGGGTTGAATTGTCGTCACCTTGATTGTCGATCGGAATTGACCGACGACCCGATAAGCTTGTTCGATTACCTCACTGCTTTTAGTCCGCAGTAGCAGCGTCCAGTGGTGAATCGAGAGCAAGCGATGCAGATTTGCCCATTGTCCATCGCCAGATACCACTGGGACATTGGGAAGGCGATCGCCTGCCTGTAGTGACCCACTACCCTTTCGCTGCCAAGATAAGGGGCTATGGCGATACTCCATGCCCAGGTCGCTGAGTGTGTATTCCATCAAGCGTTTCACTGGCTGGAGCGACAATCCAAACGGCATGAACGTTTCCATCAGCCGGAGCTTAGTAGCTGATGGCGGCTGCTCGACGATGTTCATCCGGTTGGCTTCGATGATGGTGTGTGCGTTGGCGCGTTGTTCGATCGTATAAGTATCCAACAGACAAGATTTGGCCTCACCGCGCTCGACTGCGGCTAATTTCCAGCCGAGGTTATATGCACCTCGGAGTCCTGTATTCATGCCATGTCCGCCGATCGGTGCCCAAGAATGCGCCGCATCCCCGACTAACAGCACGCGACCTTGGTTGAGGGTAGCCGCAATCCGATTCTGAAAGCGGGCGCGACTGAGCCAAACGGGGTCGGATAGCTCTAGCTGCAATTCCGGCATGTAACTAGCCGCCGCCGTCAAGTCGCGCATTTCTGCCAAGGTGGGTGGTGTTTTGCGCTCTGGGCTGGGGTCGGTAGTAAATGTAAAGAAACGGTAGGTGTCTCCAGGCACGGGAATACTCATGATTGAGACTTGCTCGGCGAGAAAGAAATAGCCTTGAGAAGTGGATTTGGGGAACTTCCAAGTTGGTTTGGCATTGACCTGAACTGCTTGTAAGTTCATCGCCGGCTCTCCTTCAAACGGAATCTGCGCGGATTCTCGGATCGGACTCCGACTGCCTTCGCAGCCTACTAGCCATTGAGTGTCGATCGTTTCCTCCTGACCATTGGCAGCCCGCACGGTGACTTGTGCCCCATCATCATGCGTGCGCACCCCAATTGCTTCAGTTTCCCATTCAACCTCAACTCCTAGATCGGATAATGACTCAGCTAAGAAGCGTTCGGTATCGTGCTGTTCGATCGTCATCGGGAACGGGTAGTCACTCTTGATGTGACCAAACTCGAACCCGCTTAATTTCTTACCCTTTACATACACATCAAAGTTGTGCATTTTATGTGAGCCAGCCAAGAACTTGTCGATTACGCCTAGCCCTGCCAGAGCTTCTTGGGCACGCGACCAGATCACACAGGCTCTGACTTGTCGTTTTGTTTCAGCGGCTCGATCGATAATCCGCACGGACAGGGAAAGTAACGTTAATTCGATCGCCAGCATCAAACCAGTAGGGCCAGCACCAACAATTAATACTTGACTTTGAGATGAATTAGACATGATAACTTGCTCTCGATTCAAAATTATAAAGATTATTTACAGTTGTAAATTTATGGTTGACCTTCATAAATTCAGCAACTAAACGATCGGCAACTTGTTACAGCAGCGAACGGCTCAATCGATCGAATTTTGATGGGGTTATCTTGGGGCAGAATTTCTGCCAGCTTGCCGGAGGAGAAAATGCAACACAGCCAATGTCACCCCAGCAAGACCAGCAGTTGCCCAAAAGATACCGTACAGACCCCATAAGCCAGCAAAGATCCCGGCGATGAGTGGCCCTAATCCTAAACCCAAAGCTTGCACGCTAGCATTGACTGCCATAAATCCAGCTCGCGTATCGTCGATCGTTAATTTTGCTAAGAGTGTTTGGCTAGCAGGTATGGCTAGAGCGAACGCCGCCCCAAATAAAATACTCGGAATGAACAACAGCCATGCGCGATCGATTAACGGAATCATCGCTAGCGCGATCGCCGCGATCGTCAAAGCTGCTTTAATTAGAGTTATTTCTGATGTGTGTCGCGTTAACCTTCCCAACTGCGCAGCAACCAACCCTAACGAGACTGACATGCTGGCTAAAACCAAACCAATGAACAATCCCGAAGCACCAAAATCAACGCCTGCTAGAATCGGAATGTAAGTGATGAAAGACCCAGATTGAATCATAAACATCACACCGATTACTAACAGCAATCCCAGTACTGTAGAATTGCTAATACTCTGCCAGACCTTTCGCAGATAAATCTTGAGATTGCTATTGTGACTACCACTGGCTTGTCGGGGCAGCTTGAGCACCATCAACACCAACAGCAACAAGGGAAAGGCGATCGTGCCTAGCAGAAAGGGATATCGCCAACTAAAACCTGCTAACACCCCACCGACAATCGGATAGATCGCCGTACTGGCACCGATCGCGCTCACGTTAATCGACATTGCCAGTGTTAAGGCTTTGCCGCGATAGAGCGTACTAATCAGTGTCAGGGAGACTAAATTTAAGCTAGCAGCACCTAAACCTTGGAGAAATCGCCACCCAATTAGAGTTTGAAAATCGCCAGCGAAGGCACAGCAGCTTCCAGCAATCGCAAACAATAACAATGAAGGAACTAACACTTTTTTAATCCCGATCCGATCGGCCATGATGCCTAAAAAGGGCGTGGCAATGCCGATGGGCAGAAAAAAAGCGGTCATTACTAATTGGATTTCACTAGGTGAGACATCAAAAATTTTCGATAATTCTGGAAGGATCGGGCCAATTGTTGCCCCACCCATAATCTCGACTAAGGTGAGGCTGACGATGATATAAAAATTCCGATCGTGCAGCGGATTTTTGGTGCTGGTAAATTGGGACAATTCATCACCTTGACGATCTAGATCTAAAATTGGCGGATCTTTCATTGCTTTACTTATTACAGGGTTTTAAAAAGTCTAATTGCTCCGTTTCTAGATCTAAATCCCCCTAAATCCCCCTTAAAAAGGGGGACTAAGAGTAGTCCGGTTCCCCCCTTAAAAAGGGGGGCTAGGGGGGATTCTCTAGGGTCTTCGCTATAGTTTGCCTAAACCGACTGGTAAATGTTCGGGGCCATGAAACACGATATTGTCAGCCCATTTAATAGGTCGATCGACTAAATGCAATTTCGGCAAGCGGTTAATTAGGATATTTAAGGAAATCTGCGCTTCAGCGCGAGCTAGTTCCGCACCCAGACAAAAGTGAATCCCACCACCAAAACCACAGTGTCCATTGTCCTGACGCTGAAGATCGAGTTCGTCGGCTCGATCGAAACGGCGGGGGTCGCGGTTAGCAGAGCCGAGCATCAAGCCCAAACTGTCACCTCGGCGAATCAGCTTACCGCCAATTTCCACGTCTTCATAAGCCCACCGCGATAACATCTGGACGGGGCCGTCATAGCGAATTAGCTCTTCTACTGCCGCTGGCATCAACTGGGGATGAGCGCGTAATAGCTGCATCTGGGCTGGATTGCGGAGTAGTGCGAGCGTTCCTTTGGCAATTAAGTTAATGGTAGTTTCGTGTCCTGCCGTGAGGAGATGAATGCAGGTCGCGAGTATTTCCTCATCATTCAATTTGTCGCCTTCATATCGCGCTTTCGCTAAAGCCGTAATTAAATCCTCGCGGGGTTGGGCGTGGCGTTTGGCGATCGCATCCTTGAAGTATTCAATAAAAGCTTGAGTAGCTGCTTCTGCCTGTTCGTAAACTTCCACCGAAGGAGTCAATCGCGAAGCACTAGCATGTTGCAATGCCAGTGCCCACTCTCTAAACATCAATCGATCTTCGGGGTCTACTCCCAGTAAAGTAGCAATTACCATCACTGGCAGCGGAAACGCAAAATCGTCAATCAAATCCAGCTCCGATCGATCGCCAACCAGGTCTAAAAGACTATCAGCAATTTCGACAATCGCCGGACGGAGACTTTCTAAAGTCTTCGGCGAAAAAGCTTTATTTACGAGTAATCTCAACCGAGTATGGTTGGGCGGATCGCGGAATACCATCCAGTTACTCACCATTGAACTAAAGCCTTTATAAGCTTTGGGTACTGGTGATGTTTCAATATCGGGGTGAACTTTTTGACCTTCACGACCAAATCGTCGATCTTCAAGCACCTGGAGGACATCTTGATGACGGAACAGATACCAAGCACCAGGCAGTTGCGGTTTGGCAGCCATGCCCCAATGCACGGGATCTGTCTCTCGATAGTGGCGGAAAACTGGATAAGGATCGGCAATGATTTCCGGTGAAAATGGGTTTAATCGCTCTAGGGTGGCAATGGTCATAGTTAAAACTCCATATTTAAGTTTTGGGCATTGCTGAAACCATCGGTAGGGGCAATTCATGAATTGCCCCTACCGATGGTTTCAGAGGATGTGCCAAGGGAGCTAGTTGCAATGGATAAGGCAGTGCGGCAAGCATCTGATTCATCCGCACGCTCCCCTCGCGCTGAACTCTAGCTACAGCAGAGCGCGACTCCAAACGTCTCATATAATTCGTGAGGTTGGGTAAATGTTGATAGTCATAAACCAGCCGTAGATAAGTAAGCGTCGGTGCGGCAGTACAGTCTGCTAACGAAAATTGCTCCCCTACCAGCCAAGTCTGGGATTGAAGTTTATCTTCTAGAAAGCTACAAGCTGTTTCTAGCAGCCTGCGCGCTTTAATTACCGCTGGGTTGCCGCGTAGCTCCAATTGACGCTGACGATCGGCAAACAGCACTTCTCGGCTACCGTTGATATAAACATCGATAATTCTCTCGATCGACCGAATCTCTAAAATCCGCTCTGGATCTAGCAAGCAAGGCTGTTGTGGGAATTGGCGATCGAGATATTCAATGATGATGCAAGCTTCAAAAATTATTTCCCCACTGTCGGTTTCTAGAGTGGGAATTTTGGCAAAGGGATTAATTTTTTTATATTCTTCCCGCGCTTCTGGATCGAAAAGACTTACCTTAATTGGCGTAAACGGGATGTCTTTTTCGTACAGAGCGATGAGGACTCGCTGAGAATAAGATGAAGCTGGATCGTAGTAGAATTTCATAACTAAAGATCTCCCTTTAGGCCATTTTTGGAGTGGTGCTTAGTTGGGGGTTACTGGTGCTAGGAGAACCCGGATCTGGGGGAGGCTTCCCCCAGACCCCCCGTTGAGGAGGCGGGGTGCCGCCCCTCAAACTCCCCTGCACAAGGGTTGATCGGTTTGTTGCGTAGCGCGCTTCGCATTAGCTTCGCAACGGGAATCGATCTGTGGGTTGGGGTCTATTTTTTAGTTGGTAAGAATGTAGGGTGTGAGATCGCGTTCGCGTAGCTTCTAGGAAGGCTGGGGTGTAAATCCCCTCCTCGGAGGGGTGCCCGTAGGGCGGGGTGGGTAGATAGATCTATACAGCAACTCAAATAACTTAGTTTCGATCGTCAAAAATAGCCACGAATTCGATCGACCATCCCATCGAGATCGTCGGGCAAATCATCACCCCGCCAAGCTACATGTCCGTCTGGTCGTACTAAAACCAACGTCTTTTCATAAATTTTGGCAATCTCCCGATCGTCAATCTGATAAGTTCGGAGGGGGACTTTTTTAGCTTGGCAAGTATCGATTAAAGCTGTCACATCGCGATCGCCAAAATTAAGTAATACCAAGCCGTGACCGAAGAGATCTAATGTAGATTTATTTGGTTCTAACCAAGAATGAGGCGCACGACTGCCTGGATAGCTCGTTGGAGTCCACTCATCCGGTTTTTGAACGGGTGGTTTTTCTGGTTCGGTGGCAATAGCGGGCGACTGGTAATAAAAGCCAAAGTGAATTCCTGGCGCGTTAAATTCGCGATTGACATCACTGTGTTTCATTTTTTCGGTCATCTGTGCGCGCGCGCGTTCGCCTTCAGGTGAGTCCAGCATAATTTCAGGTGGTAGAGTACGTTTGATGGTACGTTCTAGATTGAGATTAGCTTCTTCTACAGCCGCAACCGCCAACGGATGACGTTCGGTTTGATAGGTATCGAGCAATTGGGGACTAGCCCAGCCCTGCAACACAGCGGCTAGTTTCCAACCCAAATCTAAGGCATCCGCGACCCCAGTATTCATGCCGAACCCGCCGGAAGGAGATAGCGTATGCGCGGAGTCGCCGACAAAAAAGATGTTTCCCGACTGGTAATTAGTGGCAACTCGATGGGTTAAATGCCACTTAACGCTAGACAAAATTTCAATTGGTGTATCGATCCCGACGGCTTCTTTAACTGCTTTTTCGGAATCGCGCATGGTGCCATCTTCGTGGGGAGTGGCGGTCAATCGATATAAACCCACCCCGTCCATCGATCGCAACGGATAGCGCAAATTATCTGGGGTCATCATAAAAAATACCAACGCTCGCCGCGATCCTAAAATTTCCGGTAGTTCTGGTGCTTGAAAGAGAATGTTTTGAAATATACGGGTGGGATGGTGAGCGATCGTATCGATGCCGCAGGTTTTGCGGATGGGACTACTAGCACCATCGCAAGCAACCGCATATTTAGCCTCGATCGTGGCTGTATCGCCGCTGTCTAAAAATTTGATTTGACCGACGATCCCCTGCTGATTCGATTCCAAACTTTCCAGACTACAGTTGAGGTTAATCGGCCCAGCCGGAGCAATACCCAGCTCTTTCATCAGTAGGGGTACGAGCCAGTGTTGGGGACAGGGATGCTCTGGTTCTGGGGTATGGGGTGGTGCCGTTCGCTCGGCGTGAGTACCAAACTTTAAGCGATGGATCTCGTGTTTGCCCACAGCCGTCACCCAAGCCACATCGAGCGGATGATCTGCTGGCCAGCCCGCATCGCGAACCGATTGAGCTAAACCCCAACGGCGGAAAATTTCCATCGATCGCGGCCCGACAGTTCCCACTTTGGGGTGATCGATGACTCCATCAGACTGTTCTACTAGCACACAACCGATGCCTTGGTATCTCAGTTCTAAGGCCATTGCTAGCCCCACGGGGCCGCCACCAACAATTAATACTTCTGTTTCGATCGTCTGATGATTCATAGCTGGATAGGGGATAGGGAATAGTGGATAGTGAATAGGCTTCGGCTGAGGTGAAAATCCCCTCCTCGGAGGGGTGCCCGTAGGGCGGGGTGGGTAGGTCTACGCAGCAACTCCAATAACTAATCGATCGCCATCTCCGTAAAAAAACCAACGTAAAAATCAAACAGTTCGGTAACTGTGCTGCTAATCGCCGGACATTTTTGAGCTTGTGCGCTCAATTTTTCAAACCGCCGCGCGATCTCCTGATAAGCGATCTCTGGCGTGGGAATATAAGCAGGTGGCGTGGTCATATTAAAAGATGGCCCTGCCGTTCTGCCCCGCTTCCCAGAAGGCATCGTCATCAGTAATTCGCCGAGGGGACGAACCATGCCTGCCATAATGTCGATCGCGGCATTCATCAGTTTTGATCGGCG
>NZ_JANNDR010000018.1:0-10000 GCF_031378165.1 Chamaesiphon sp. OTE_75_metabat_556 | reverse complement strand
ATTTTCCCAACAATGACCTAATAATTCCGTCAATCCCAGAGCTTCGAGTTCGTCGCGCCAGATGCCATAGGTATTCGGCCAGACTTGCCGCAGCGGACTGGCAGTCAGTCCGCCGACTCTTACTCCTCGCTCGGCCAAAGCCGCCGCAATTATTGTCCCAGCGGGGCCAGACCCAATTACCAGCACATCAAAATCCAACATAGCAGCGTTCTTTGAATATAGCGTTCTTTTAGATATCGCCCCAGCGAGGATCGATCCCCTGTACTCGTTGGTATAGCCTACCATCGGTAATCGCATCTTAACACGCGTTGGCGTAGCCTACCGGAGGTAATCGAATATGGATAACGCTCGATCGATCGAGCGTCTCATCCAGCCATTAGCACAAGCAAAGGTGGACTGAGTTACAAGATTCATACCACAACTGATGCATGAGGAAACCTAATTGGTGTCGCGGTGACTACCGCCCCGCGTAGCACTAATAAGCAATCCATCTCGATCGCCATCAGCTATTGTATTGTACTAAATAACTTCGATCCTTTTGCTCAAAACCCATGCACTTAATTTTGTATAGCAAAATCGGCTGCCACCTCTGCGAAGGCTTACAAGAAAAACTAGAGCAAATTACCGACCCACCCATCCATCTCGAAATCCGCGAGATCACCACCAACCCCGACTGGTTTGATCGCTACCAATACGAAATCCCAGTATTATGTTTACAAATTGACAGCACCGAACAACCCATCCCCCGCTTCTCCCCCCGCGCCAGCGTCCCCCAAGTCCAAAAAATCTTGCAGCAATACTCGCAAAATGGGTGAAAATTAAAGCCAGTCTCCTGTTTCGAGCATCTTCAGCCACCATCCCTATGAAACTACGCGAACTCCTCACCCATAGCCAAATTAGCCTCCCCAGCGCACACCCTAATCTCGACCTCGAAGTAACAGGGTTAAAAACCAACTCCCACGCTTGCACCCCTGGCGACCTATTCATCGGGATGCCCGGAACCCGTGTCGATGGTGGTGAATTTTGGCAAGGCGCGATCTCCGCAGGTGCCATCGGAGCCGTAATTTCCCCTGCCGCCGCAACTGTCCACCCCCCCACTTCAGACAACTGTATCGCGATCGCCACCGATATGATCGCCACCTGTGCTGCCCTCGCTGGCACCTTTTACCATCATCCTGCCCACACCCTCAAAATGGTTGGCGTCACCGGTACCAATGGTAAAACCACCACCACCCACATCATTGAATACCTCCTCGCTCAAGCTCATATCTCCACCGCCCTGCTCGGCACCCTCTACACCCGCTGGCACGGCTACCAAAAAACCGCGACCCACACCACACCCTTCGCCGTCGATCTCCAACAACAACTTGCGCAAGCCCTCGCTGCAGGCAGTCAAGTTGCCTTGATGGAAGTCAGCTCCCATGCTCTCGATCAAGGGCGTGTCATGGGTTGCCCGTTTGAAGTTGGCGTATTTACCAACCTCACTCAAGATCACTTGGATTATCACCAGAATATGGAGAGTTATTTCCAAGCCAAAGCCTTATTATTTAGTCCCGAATATCTCACCGGACGCGCGATCGTCAATCTCGATGATGAATATGGCAAACGCTTAATCGCCAAAATCTCACCCGATTCTCGTTCCGTTCGCGAAGCGTCTGCCTGCGCAGAGAGTCTCCGCCAACGAGTCTGGAGCTACAGTACCACCGACTCTACTGCCGATCTGTGGACGAGCGACTTAGCCTACCGTCAAACTGGTGTCGCCGGTAAAATCCATACCCCCCAAGGTGAAATCGGCTTCAACTCGCCCCTAGTCGGTGACTACAACCTCGAAAATCTTCTGGCTGCGGTGGGAACATCATTACACCTGGGGATGAGCCTAGAAACGATCGTCGCCGCGATTGAGCACTTTCCTGGCGTACCGGGACGAATGGAACGTGTCCAGATTTCCCCCCAACAAGACATCACCACGATCATCGATTATGCCCATACCCCCGATAGTTTGGAAAGTTTACTAACTGCGGCACGCCCCTTCATTCATGGTAAAGTAATCTGTGTATTCGGTTGTGGTGGCGATCGCGACCGCACCAAACGCCCCCAAATGGGCAAAATTGCGGCCGATCTGGCCGATCTGGTAGTAGTAACTTCAGATAACCCCCGCACCGAAGATCCCGATCTCATTCTCCAAGATGTAGTTGCTGGAATCGATCGAACGGTCGGTGTCGAAGTTATTGCCGATCGTGCCCAAGCGATCGCCCAAGCCATTGCCATGGCGCAACCTGGCGATGGCGTCCTAATTGCAGGTAAAGGACACGAAGATTATCAAATCCTCGGTACCGAAAAAATCCACTTCGACGATCGCGAACAAGCCCGTGCCGCTCTGAGTAAAAAATTTGGAAGTTAGGCTTCAGGCTTTAGATTTTAGGTTTTAGGGAAAGGAGCGGGGGGAAAGTACATATCCAACTCCCCGCTCCCCGCTCCCCGCTGTCTTGAAAAGGTGCTCTACTTGCGGAGTTCGTTCCATGGTCGGGTTTCCCGACCATGGAACGAACCCAAGCGGGGGAAACCCCTGTTCCCGCACTTTTCACTCCCTGTCTTGTCTTGACGCACACAACCTGGAGGAAACCTCCAGGTCGCGCGTCGCTGACTGAAACACATGCTCCTCCACTCTCCGCGTGATTTCAGTCGCAACTGTCTTGATTCGCTAAACCGTCGGGGAACCCGACGAGCGCGAATCGCTCCCAACTCCCAACTCCCAACTCCCCGTTGATGGCAAATCCCGATCCCCCCGAACAACTCAGCCTTGGCGAACTAAAAGATGAGCTAATCGCCCATCTGATGCAAGAACTGTGTACGCCATTAACTAACATCAAAACCGCTCTCAAATTGCTCGAATCGCCAGTGCTCAAGCCACTCCAGCGGCAGAGATATCTAAGCTTAATTCGTGGTGAATGCGATCGCCAAAACTCCTTAATTAACGGCGCAACTAGATTACTCGCCCTTGATCGATCTCCAGATCGCGCTGGCATCGTCCCCATTCAACTCGCCCAGGTTATTCCTGGCATCGTCAGCATTTATCAACCTTTGGCCGCCGAAAAAGGTGTGAGACTGGGTTATACAATCCCCGCTAACTTGCCCCCAATTCTCTGCGTGGAGACCTGGGTTCGTCAAATTGCGATCGATCTCTTACACAATGGGATCAAATATACAGCCGATGGCGGGCACGTTTTCGTCCAAGCTTCCGTCCAAGGTGACTACGTCCAATTAGAGTTTCGCGATACGGGGATCGGCATCTCCCCTACTGACATTCCCAAAATTTTTGATCGCTTTTATCGCGTCCGCACTTTACCCGATGAGTACGATCGTGGTGCCGGTTTGGGGCTGACGATCGTCCAAAATATCCTCCTCCGCTGCGGTGGTTCGATTTCGGCGATCAGTCAAGTCGGTGCTGGCTCAAAGTTTCGCGTACTTTTACCGACGAAGAGTTAGTAGTTTTGTAGTGATATTAGATCCTAAAAGTCTAATTTATACCGCCTAGTACTAGCTATTAACGATCTGTATATCCCTGAATTAGGAGATCCGTGCCGATTTGTTGCCAACTGACTCGTTCTAATACCATCGCTTCAGACATCGATCGAATCCCCAGATCCCCGACTGGCGAAGGAGCGACACTGCCACCGACGATTTTGGGAGCGATAAAAGCTAATACTTTCTGAATTGCGCCATCAGCGATCGCACTAGCAGCCAGTGTACCGCCACATTCCCACAATACCGACAGAAAGCCGCGATCGTAGAGATGCTGCATGACTAGAGTTGGTTTGAGTGTGTCTAACTCTAAAATCTGGACACCGCGATCGCGCAACATTGCTTGTAACTTTGGATTAGCACCAGCTTGAGTAACTACTAAAGTTGGCGCGATCTTGGTATCCCATAAAATGGCCTCATTCGGCACGTCCAAGCTACGAGTCATCACCACTCTGAGCGGATTGGGTGCCGCTGGATCGTGGCTGGTAAGGTAGGGATTGTCCCGACGCAATGTATTACCACCAATAATCACCGCATCACAGCCCGCACGGAGATGATGAACGTAGTGACGGGAAGGTTCGCTACTCACCCAGGTACTATGCCCGTTATCAGTGGCAATCTTCCCGTCTAAGGTCATCGCATATTTCAAGATGCCCAACGGACGCTGGTGGACGATTCGCTGGACGAATCCTTCATTTAGCTCCTCACAGGCAGCCGTCTCTACACCAACCACTACTTCAATGCCAGCTTGCTCCAGGGTCGCGATCCCACCGCCGGCGACGAGTGGATTGGGGTCTACCATCCCCACGACTACTTTAGCAACGCCTGCGGCCACTAGTGCGACGGCACAGGGAGGAGTGCGACCATAATGGTTGCATGGCTCCAAACTGACATAGATCGTCGCGCCGCGCGCCAGTTGGCCAGCTTGCCGCAGTGCAAATACTTCGGCATGGGGCTGTCCCGCCCCTGGATGAAAACCTTCGCCGACGATCGATCCATCCCGCACGATGACAGCTCCAACTAGCGGGTTTGGAGCAGTTTTACCCCATGCTTGCTTGGCAAGATCGATGCATCGGTGCATCATCTGTCGATCGAATTCTGGATATTTCATTAGTTGGCGAGCCGCAATCGGGAATAGTAATAATAACGCGCGGGGATGTCGGATGGGTGGTGGCTAGCTACAATCCAGTATTGACTCTATATGCTTCAGTATTTATCTACCCGATCACCTATTTACTGAGATAAGTTTTACCGATAGTTCAATCGGGTCAATACCAATGACAAGCGATCGAGAAACTGCTATTGTTAAGAAACGTTACGCAACAAATCATTCTGGTAGCATAAGCCCTATGACAGGTTTCCCCCGTAGCTTGTCCCACCCCATGACTGTATTTTGTGACTTTGATGGCCCGATCGTGGATGTATCCGATCGATATTACAGTACTTACCATCTGGCCTTGACCGATACTGCTAAATTTTACCGCGAGTTTTCCCAACCCAACCCAAAAAATCTCGATTTTCTCGATAAACTCACCCTGCTGACCAAAGCTCAATTTTGGCAGATGAAACAAAACCGCGTTCCCGATCTCGAAATAGCACGGCAGTCGGGACTAGATGATGTTCAAATCGATTATTTCCTCCGCCGCGTGATGGAGATTGTCAACTGTGCTAACTTGCTTCATCTCGATAAAATCCAGCCCGGTGTCACCTGGGCGTTGGGTTTGCTGCGCTCTCAGGGCTGCAAGCTGATTTTGGTCACGCTGCGCGATCGATCTGAAGCGATCGACATGTTAGAACGGAATGGACTTAGGCCGCTGTTTACAGGCATTTATGGCACTGCTAGTAGTGAAGCTGCCTATCAAAATTACTCCCAAATCAAAACTCAACTCCTCCGCCGTGCCATGCACGAGCATCAAGTCACGAACCACAATCTCGATCACAGTTGGATGATCGGCGATACCGAAGCAGATGTTTTGGCTGGGCAAGCAATGGGGATTTCGACAATTGCCCTCACTTGTGGAATTAGGAGCCTCAACCAATTGAGCCAACTTCAAGCAACTCTGATCAAAACCGATCTACTCTGTGCGGTACACCATCTAGTCGGTCTTAGTTCTTTACAGGCATGTGCAAACTAGGCATTAGGAATCGGGTCGCAACTCCCATAAATCGACAAATTGTCGTAATGCAAACAAACTACGATTTACTTTAATATTGGCTAACTTAGAAACCTTGGGATAACTATATTGCTACTCAAAGAATCGAAATAACACTATTGAGAATAGAACGATTATTAGGCAATCGTTCTATTCTCAAGGATGTGATAAAGCTATTTTAATGGGCAAGAGTTAAGAGGCGATCGCTTTGAGTTTCTTTCTCATGCGCAAGGCTGATGTACCGCCGATTAAGGTACCGATAATTGTAAATGGTTCGGGAACCGAAGTAGGGGTTGGTGCGGCTGTATTATTGTATTGGAATCGCCCAGTTAATGCGGGTGCAGTAGCAATCTCAGAACGTTGCACGAAGTTTGCATCAAAAGCCCAAATTTGTGACTTGTCAGGTGAAAAAGTAATCTGGTTGATGGTGAAGCTACCAAAGAGATTATTTGAACCACGATTTTGAAAAGATATATCTAATCCGGCAAACCCAGATGGTGCAAAAGCATCGCGACGGGCGTTAGGGTAACTTCCGGCCTGAATAGCGGTGCCTAAAGATTTAGTCCCGAAGTTAACACCAGCGTATTCATTTGCTGGTGTTGATGGACGATCTAGAGTCCAAGACAATTCGGTGGGGCTGCCATCGGCTAACCTGTTGTTATTGATGTTAACGAAAACAGTGTCGCCAAGTGCCGTGTTATAAGTAAGATCGACAGTTTGACCTTGACCGATATAGTCACCAGGCGCGCTGGTAAATGTTAAGCGTGCAATGCTGGCTGCACCAACCACCGTAGCGGTACCTGTAATAATTAACCCCGAAAGCAAGATCGACGTAGCTAAGTGATTGCGAATCATGGAAATACACTCTGTTTGATAGGAAGTTGGCTATAGCTGAGAAAATTCTCCCAACTTAATCGCCTAATATATTATTCCCAACTAAAAAATATTTATGCCCGTAGATTTTGGTTAATGTGTAAAGATTTGGAAGGTTTAGTATGTCTATAAAGTAGCCCGATCCTCCTGATTATCGCCAGATTAGATCTTGGGTTGATTTGCATAAATCCTCCAAAATGGAGATTAGTGAACAGATGCCAAGTGGTTTCTATTAAACTAATTCCGCTCGACAAAGGCAAACTTCAAGCCGCGATCTTCGAGATCGGTGAGGATGCGATCGTATGCTTCTAGATCCCAGAGCGTCCACTTGGCTGTAGCTTGGGGGTCTTTACCTGGCAATGTGTCTTGATTGGTAGCGACAAACTCTTTCAAGCTATGAATAGTCCGTCGCGCGCGGCTTGGCTCGTGCCAGCGGGGTCGATTGGCGACAGTGGAGATTTCAGCGCGCATGGCTGAAGCGAGGACGGCATTACCTTCGGACTCGGCTTCTTTGAGGAGTCGGTTATAACCAGTAGTGTCTTTGTAGATAAAGTTATCAAGCTTGTCGATGCCCAAATTGTGGCTGATCCGATCGAGTTGTCTCAATAGCTGAGGTACCGTCGTGCCGTAGACTAAGCCCTCGGCTTGAGCATCCATTGTGGGTGGGAGGGGCGCGATTTCACCAAGTTCGAGTTCGATTGTCAGCCAGTATGCCATGAAAGTCTCTATCCATATACCATATATGGTTTAGAGTACCCAGGCAATTTGCTAGATTATACACATGCCAGATTTATTGATGGCAAAAATTCGTTTCGCAATTATTTAGCGGCACTAATTTGAGATCTGATTTTCCACCCCGCTCCCCACTCCCTGCTCAATCTTCCGATTATTTTAACTGCGGGCAAGGGGCGGCGATCGCAGTAGCTGTCGGGCATTGTTGCTGCAAGCAGGATTGAAGGTAAGCTTCATCATCAGCAGGCAGATCTGGAGATCGACCGAAAATCATCTTACAACTGAGATCTTCAAAGTTGGGAGTCATCGTCAGGGGAATTCCAAACTGGGTCGTAAAAAATGCTTGAGTCGGCACTTTGCACATATTGACGCACATCCCCACACAGCCACTAGCCGCGAGATATCGACACTTGGTGATTTCCACTGCTGAAGGTTGCGATCTCACCGTGCCATCAGTCCCAGTTACTTCAGCTTCCGCGACTTGACACGGCCCTACCAGCCATTCAAACATTTGCGCGGCAAACCAGGCGTTGAGGACGCAGACTAGCCGTGTCGGGGCAAACAATGTCCGAATTGCCCACAACACTGGTGCGGGAACTAAAGATCCCAGAATTTGGGCGACAACTACTTGTTGCTGCTCGGCATTGCGTCCTTGCATAATTTGTTTTGACACGGCGACCAAACCCTCATAACCGCCGATCTGCCCGCTGAAGCCGACTATTTGCGACATCTTTCGCGCAAATAGCCAGATAAATAGTCGCTCGATTAGGTTATCTTGGTATTCATCGGTGACGATACGTGGGAGGGTGTTGGGCGGCATAGCAGCGATAGATTGGCTCGTCAGGATTTAGGTATGACACTTTTGGTTGTCTGCTTAAAGCATGACACAAAAAAAGCTGGGCAATACCCAGCTAGAATTTAGATTGATTAATGATGTAGCGATAATTACATTAATCCCAGAAAATGTAGCGTACCTTGTCCGGTAACTAGCTCGGTGACTAGAGCGGCAACAAAACCGATCATCGCCAAGCGTCCGTTAAGAAGTTCTGCTGAAGGAGTAAACCCAAATTGTGCTTCGTCTTTTTTAGCTTGCATAGTTCTGACTCCAAATATTTGTAAAGATAAATTGATGAGTACTGTTATTGACTGGTGTAGAAAATAAACTCGGACGCGAACAAGCTATTGGTCGATAACTAGACTAAATTACATTAATCCCAGAAAATGGAGCGTACCTTGTCCGGTGACTAGCTCGGTGACTAAAGCGGCAACAAAACCGATCATCGCTAGACGTCCGTTTAGTAGCTCGGCTGAAGGCGTAAAGCCAAACTGACCTTCATCTTTTTTGACAGGAGTAGTTTTGACAGGAGTAGTTTTGACCATGATGTTATGAAGAATGATGACTGGGTATATGTACTAATGTAACGAAAAAACATCAAAATGGCAAGGTCATGCAAATATTTGTGAATTTTATTCGATCTGGTCAGCTAATTAGCTCTCGACTGGATTAATGTCGCCCGTCTCTAGCTAGGACAGACTCGATCTCCATTCCCGCACACACCCAATTTATCCCGCTTACTATGAACCGTTCTCAGCAACTCGATCGATACTATCAACAAATCCAATCGATCGTTCTCAGTCGCCAAAATCCAATTACGGGGCTATTTCCAGCGAGTACGGCGATCACGGCACATGGAGACTATACCGATGCGTGGGTGCGAGATAATGTGTATACAATCTTGGCCGTCTGGGGATTGGCATTGGCGTATCGGAAGGTAGATGCGCCGCCCGGACGCTTGTTCGAGCTGGAGCAAAGTGTCGTCAAGCTGATGCGAGGACTATTATTTTGTATGCTGCGGCAAGCGGCGAAGGTGGAGCAGTTCAAGCAAACCCAGTCGCCAGCGGATGCGCTACACGCCAAGTACAGTACCCACACTGGTGATGTGGTGGTGGGCGATAATGAGTGGGGTCATCTCCAGCTCGATGCGACTTCTTTATTTGTCTTGATCTTGGCGCAAATGACGGCATCGGGGCTGCCGATTATTTACACATTAGATGAAGTCAATTTCGTCCAAAATTTGGTCTACTATATTGGGCGCACCTATCGGACTCCCGATTATGGACTGTGGGAGCGGGGCGATAAGATCAATCATGGCAGTGTCGAATTGAATGCCAGTTCGATCGGGATGGCCAAAGCCGCCCTCGAAGCAATTAATGGCTTAGACTTGTTTGGGGCGCGGGGTTCGCAGGCATCGGTGATTCATGTCTTACCCGATGAGATCGCCCGCGCGCGCTTGACGTTAGCGTCTTTATTGCCAAGGGAGTCGAGTTCCAAAGAAACGGATGCGGCGTTATTGAGTATCATTGGGTTCCCCGCTTTTGCAGTTCGCGATCCGCAGCTAGTGACGCGGACGCGCACCAAAATCGTCGAGAAACTAGAGGGTAAATATGGCTGTAAGCGGTTTTTGCGCGATGGACACCAAACCGTCCTCGAAGATACGACTCGCTTGCACTACGAACCAGAGGAACTGCTGAAGTTTGAAGGGATTGAGTGTGAATGGCCGCTATTTTTCACTTATTTATATCTGGATGCGCTGTTTAGTGGCGATGTGGCTGGTATTGAGAAATATCGCAGCTTGTTGGCAAATGTTGCGATCGATCTCAACGATACCCAGCTATTGCCAGAATTATATTACGTACCCAAATCCCAGATTGCTACCGAG
>NZ_JANNDR010000011.1:0-2543 GCF_031378165.1 Chamaesiphon sp. OTE_75_metabat_556 | reverse complement strand
TAAATAATTCAGCAATAAGTCCACAAATATCGATCTATTCACTAGAATCGATTCAAGTTAGCTGAAGGTACGAAGATGGAATCAATCCAACAACAGATTAGTATCTTGACACGCAAAGTCGATCGAGTTTATCAAATTATCGATCGATTGAATCAGCATGTCTTTGAGAATCTAGATCGTCAGATTGTTAGCGGGGAAGAAACCTCCATCAAGCATCCGCTCAACCGCGAAGATTCACCCAATGGCGATTCACGGCGGATGTCCTCCGATCCTAACTATCGCAGCAATGGCTATGCAGATTTACCCATTGGTGCAAATTATCGCCGCGATACGCCTGAATGGGCGATTGCCCAGCAAGATATTTTGATTGACGGTAGTGGGGTCGAAATTAGCCACCACCAGATCAAAGAACAAGACTTATCGCCGCAAGTTCAGATCCAGCGTCTCACCGCGCAACTAACTGCTGCCTACAACCGGATTGCCGCGCTAGAGGAACAATTACTAGCCAAACGCTGGAAGTAGCCTATCATTGGTGCGATCTCGATCAATTCAGCCCATCCGACTCACTTATCGATCGATTCCAAGCTAGCAAAAGATTTTTTTGTCTGTGACTGTAATATTAGCCGAGCAAACCTGAGTTTCAGCCCTAAGCACAATCGCTAATTTCGATCGCTTGTATAAAATAATTGGTTATAGTAGTGGTAGTTGTTGGCGGAATGATTTGTCCGACCAGCAGTAAAAAATCAACTTTCCCACATCGGTAAATTTACTGAATCTTTAGCTGTTCAGTTCGACTTAATTGCCGATTATATTAACTTGCTCTCTAATACACTATCCATAATCTAGCCTAATTAATGAAGAAGAAAATTTTAGTAACGGGTGGTGCTGGCTATATCGGCTCCCACACGATCAAACAATTGGGTGAGGCTAATTACGATCTGGTCGTATACGATAACTTGTCCACTGGGAACACCGCTGCGATCTCTTATGGTGAGCTAGTTGTCGGCGATTTGGCTGATCGACAGCGACTAGCAGAACTCTTTGCGGAGCACAAATTCAATGCCGTGTTGCACTTTGCTGCGAGCATTTCCGTGCCGGATTCAGTCGTAAAACCACTCGAATATTATAGCAATAATACTGCGAACACTCTCAATCTCCTGCACTGCTGTCAACAATTCGACGTTAACAAATTGATCTTCTCTAGTACTGCTGCTGTCTATGGACAACCGGAAGTTAATCCCATCACGGAAGAAACCAGTCCTCAGCCGCTCAATCCCTACGGCAGTTCTAAACTAATGAGCGAACGCCTGATTAGAGATTATGCGGTAGCTTCCAATCTCAAATATGTGATTCTCCGCTACTTCAATGTTGCTGGTGCGGAAATCGGTGGTAGCTTGGGTCAAACGGGCAAAAAAGCCAGCCATCTGCTCAAAGTTGCGTGCGATGCTGCTTTAGGTCAACGATCGCATGTGGGTATCTTTGGGACTGATTTTGACACTCCAGATGGCACTGGCATTCGCGACTATATCCACGTTGACGATCTGGCAAGAGCACATGTTGATGCGCTGATTTATCTCAATGGCGATCATCCCAGTCAAATTCTCAATTGTGGCTATGGACAAGGCTACAGCGTCCGAGAAGTGATCGAAAAAGTTAAAGAAATTTCTGGTGTAGATTTCACTGTCATCGAAGCCGAGCGTCGTGCTGGCGATCCGGCTTGCGTAATTGCCGCAAACGATCGCATTACCAAAGTTTTGGGCTGGAAACCCCGTTTCAACGATCTCGATACGATCGTGCGGACTGCTCTAGATTGGGAAAAAAAATTAACAGCTAATTCACAGCCAATCAAAGAGTTAGTCGGTTAACGAGATCTCGATCTTCAGTCTCAGCCACAATGATAATCAAATGATCATTGTGGCTATTTTTATCGATCGAGACAATGTCTCAGAAATCGAATTCGCCATCATTAACGTTCGGCAAATTAGATCGATCGTTTTTAAATCCTCATACATCCAAAGTATCGATCTTTAAGCCTAAAAACAGCCGGATTTTTCTAATTAATTGTCGATCGATATTTTCAAAGTTTCTCTCAACTGAGATTAATCTATGATATGGTAATTAACAACAATTTGAGGTGCGCTGATGAAGAAAATTTTAGTCGGTTCGATGGGGATGCTTGGTGCGAGTGTTATGGTTTCATGCTTACAACTTGTGATGAGCAATAACGCGGCAACAGCCGTTGCGCATATTTCAGAGCAGCAGTTCGTCCAAAAACAGATCGCGTTAGCAGTAACTAAAAATGCTAAGACGATTACGACGCCTTCTGGCTTAAAATATACCGTGCTCAAGGCCGGGAAAGGAGCTATTGCCAAACCAGGCCAAAAAGTTTTCGTTCATTATACTGGTACGCTCACCAATGGTAAAAAGTTTGATAGTTCGCGCGATCGCGGCGAACCTTTTAGTTTTATCCTAGGTCAAGGACAAGTAATTGCCGGTTGGGATGAAGCTCTAAGTACGATGAAAGTCGGCGAGCGGCGGAAATT
>NZ_JANNDR010000009.1:0-20068 GCF_031378165.1 Chamaesiphon sp. OTE_75_metabat_556 | reverse complement strand
GTAGATATTAGTTCTTCTATTTTGCTGCTATCAATATCTATGTCGATTTTAGTATCATCTTTAATATCACTGGGTGTATCTAGCCTGATAGATTCTTGCCAAAAATGCAAAAAGCCAAAGAGAGCATACGTTGCATAGGTTTTACCCGTGTTGTTATTGCCACAGATAATAGTCAGATCGCCCAAGGTGAATTCTGCTTGTTTGAAAATTCCTAAATTTTTGAGCGTAACTTTCATATTGCCTCTAGTGGCGGGTGTCAATGGAGCGAATGTACAAATAGATGATATCTACTTGCTGTTCTTTACTGCTATAGCATCGCTAATTTATTTTAACAATTGTGGCGTATTCATAGTAATTAGCGTAGACCAGAGGGTACCCATAAAGGGCACCCCTACAGGTAACTTGTGTAGCAGGGTGGATTAGTTGTTAGTAGAGGATATTTGAAACCCTAGTTCTTAGTTGTTAATCGCCCCGCAGATAAATCGCGGACTACTAACAAAAGTCCACTTAAGTGGACTTAATCAGGTTAGCCCGCACTTCAGTTACGGGTGATTGGAAACTAACTACTCGATCAAAAATTCTCTACGCTGTACCTTTAAATAATCCTTGGGGACGGAATAGCAGTGTTAACACCATTAAAATCAGGGCGATCGCGAGTTTATATTGAGAGCCGACAAACGGTACCGAAACTTCTTGGGCGATGCCGATAATAAAGGCACCTGCGATCGCGCCGTAAGGATTGCCGATCCCGCCTAGCGTCACTGCTGCAAACATCGGCATGATCAGAAACCACCCCATATCGGGGCGCACATTAGTCACCAATCCATACATTTGACCGCCTAATCCAGTCAAACTCGCAGAAATAATCCACGTCCATAAGACGACACGTTCGACATTAATTCCGGTCACGCGTGCCAGATCGACATCGTCGGCAACGGCGCGCATGGCTTTACCAATTTTGGTATTTTGCAGTAGAAAATGCAATCCGGCGATCGCGAGGATAGCTAAACCTAAGACGACCAAATTATAGAACTTAATTTTGAGGCCAAACAGATCGATCGCTTCACTGACAGGTAAGTTATAACCTTTGGCATCACCACCGTAGATCAGGAGAATGCCATTGCGGAGGAATAATGCCAACCCGATCGAAATAATTACCAGCGTCGTAGCCGTGGCACGGACGCGACGCATTCGCTTCCACAAGACGGCTTCGGCTAGCAGTGCCACCCCAACAGTGGCGATAATGCCAATTATCATCGATACCCAAATATTACTCAAGAATGGGATCTTACTGACGTTTAGCGTCCAGGCGACAAATGCCCCCAATGTCATATAGTCGCCGTGAGCAAAGTTTGACAAGCGCAAAATGCCATAGGTTAAGGTCAAACCGACCGCACCCAGGGCAATAATACTACCCAGGGCAATGCCATTTATAATTAATTGGGGGTCCATATACTCTCTAATATCGCTGGGAAGATCTTACAGTAATAGCGTAGATCTTCGGGTACCCATAAAGGGCACCCCTACACAATTATCTCTAGCAGAGTTGCGGCCAAATACTACGGTGCCGAACCATGACAGATGCGATTATCCCACCAGATATTATTGGTGCCCGATCGCGTGCCGTAGCTGGGGGTAATTCCATAACTACTACCTTGTGCGTGTCCCATCGTATTGGCGATCGCCTTATAGAGCTTATTGACATTGAAACAGCGCGGATCGCAGTGTCCCTCGGTATCGAAAGTATCGAGGACAAAGTGAGTCGTCACTTGGGGGAATTTGCCAGCGGCTAGAGCCGATCGCAGATAGAACGCAAGGGTATAACCATACTGATTGTCGGAGTAGGGTGGATTGGGGAGAGTGGCGATATTAGGGTTGCTGGCACTACACGTATTTTGATTGCCGCGCGCGGAGCGAGCACCAACTTGAACGATCTCGGCAGCGACAGAGGATTTGACACGGGTATTGCGGATATTGAAATAGTTACTCAGTGGCGCACAGGCACCGCTGAGGCTCGCTTCTTGACTGGGATTGGCAACAGATCGGTCGCCGCTATTAAAGCGGGTACAAATCGATTCTACCGACCAGGTGGCAGTGGTATAAATGCGTCCGCTGGCCGCCGCTAATTTACCGCTCGCCTCTTTTTGCTCTGAGGCAATTTCACCTGCACTCAAGCCCAGGTTGGCGAGCGCAGCATCCAACGCTTGCCGTTGGGCATTTGGGTTAGTCGATCGCCACACCTGTCTGAGCAGTCGCTCGCGTTCGGGTTTGGCTAAAATATTGCTGGCTTTTTCAAATTCAGTGGTCGTCGGTCGGCGCGGTTCATAAAAATTGGGACGCGCTAAGACGGCGGTGTTTTCGCGAGGGAGAAAGGCATTGACCCCCAATCCTAATGGCCCACGACCCAGACGGCGTTCGCGATCGAGCGTGCTCGGAGCCATGATGACGGAGGTGTCGTGCAAAATGAAGCGAGTATCGGCGAGGGCACTAACTGGCGCACTCGGACTGAGATTGCGACTGCGGAGATAAGCGACAATCCGATCTCGTTCCCCTGGCGTCAGTGCCCGATTGGTATGATTGGTAGGCTTTTGAGGCAGAGTGCTAGGAATCGGGATCGGTGTGGTTGTCGGTGTCGGAATTGGTGTGGGGGTGGACGTTGTCGGCTTCGTACCGCCAGGAAGCGGATTTCTAGGGAGCGGTACGGGAATTGGCAGTGGAGATTCGATCGGGGTGGGAATTGGTGTGGTTGTCGGGATTGGCGTGGGCGAGGGGGCACTAACGGGGGAAGTCAAGCCGGGGATCGTAGTTCTTTGCGAGATTGAATTGGGTGCTGCGACCGATCGTGAATTAATCGAAATTATGGCGATAATCGGTACCAAAAATAAGAGCGCAGTTGTCAAAATCCGATGAGAACCAAAATTAAATTTAGACATGTGATAGATGATAGTTGACGGTCGATCGCGGTTGGGAATGCTCAGAGGAGGGAGAATTGCGAAGGTGTTAATATCGAAAACTAAAGATCGAATAATAGGTAACTGTCTGAGTCAGAATTATCGCCAATTGCTGCTGCTAGACAGCAAACTAGTGAGTTTAGTTCCACCTGAATGCTGGATGAGTGAGGCTTGCAAAAATCGATCGCTTCAGGATTTTGTTAAAATCTATTTAGCGCAAAAATATTAATCGATCGCACTTTTACTTTTAAACAAAATATGGTATCTACTGTCACTACCGAGCCAAATTTTCACCGCATCGATTCAGCCGCTACGCTAGCAAATCGCTATCACAAAATTCGGCAAGTCAGCGAGAAAATTTGTCAACCGTTAGCCATAGAAGATTATACGATCCAAAGTATGCCGGATGTGAGTCCACCCAAATGGCATCTCGCACACACCACTTGGTTCTTTGAAACCTTCTTGCTACTGCCACATTTGCCAGGATATACCCTCTTCGATCCTCAATTTGGCTATCTGTTTAACTCCTACTATGAAGCTGTGGGCGATCGCCATCCCCGCCACCAGCGCGGATTGCTCTCTCGCCCGACTGTGGCGGAGGTTTATCGCTATCGCGCCCATGTTGATCGAGCCATGAACGCGCTATTATCCACACCCACAACTGCCGACTTCGCAAATCTCATCACTTTAGGGTTGCACCACGAGCAGCAGCATCAAGAATTATTACTCACCGATATCAAACATATCCTCGCCCTCAATCCACTGCACCCCATCTATCGCGACGATTTATTACCACATCCCGCAGGATCAACCCAGCCCTTGGAGTGGCTGACATATCCTGGTGGTTTGTATAGTATCGGGCATCAAGGGCATGAATTTTCATTCGATAATGAATTGCCCTGTCACCAAACATATCTACAAGATTATCAATTGGGCAGTCGATTGGTGACTAATGGTGAATATCTAGAATTCATCCAAGCTGGTGGTTATCAAGAGTCCAAATATTGGTTGGCGGAAGGCTGGATGACGGTTCAATCTCAGCAATGGCGATCGCCGTTGTATTGGGAACAAATCGACGGTGAGTGGTGGGTGATGACGTTGGGCGGCTTGCAAAGATTAGATCTCAATGCGCCAGTTTGTCATGTGAGTTTCTATGAAGCCGATGCCTATGCAACTTGGCAAGGTAAGCGGCTGCCTACTGAAGCTGAATGGGAAGTGGCGACGGTCAATCTGCCCCAAGTTGGTAATTTTGGGGATCGCGATATTTTGCAGCCAGCATCGGCAAATCATCGTGACTATCAATTTTTTGGGGATGTCTGGGAATGGACGCAAAGTGCCTATTTACCCTATCCCGGCTTTCAAATTGCTGACGGGGCGATTGGCGAATACAACGGTAAATTCATGTGCAATCAAATGGTACTCCGTGGCGGTTCCTGCGTGACTGCTGCCGACCACATTCGTCCCACCTATCGCAATTTCTTTCCACCATCAGCCCGGTGGCAGTTTTCCGGAATTCGGTTGGCAAATTAACTCGATCGCCATTACAGAGCGTCAAATCTCAATTTCTGAGCAGCCAGGAATAGTTGAGGTCGATCGATCCACAATGCATTCGTTACAAAAATAGACTGTTGCCTTTTATACATAAATCAGACAAGGTTTTGGCGGAGCAGATGAATCGGAAATATTGCCGAAGCCTTGGCTTGATTCAGCTTTAAGTGTAAATATATGCTATAAAATCCCCAGATCGTGTAGATTGACTGGGAATATCTTGGTGACAGTTTAGCCGTTTGTCGTATTGATGTTACCGTGAAAAATTGAGATGTTAGCAGTATGTATAGTTGGACAATCGGCTTCCATGCAACAACACTATATACGGAGAGAGTTGCCTACAAACAGCATTGGGAAGGTAACAGATCTAGGCCAGCAGTGGCTGAAGAGCGAAGAGTTACCAAAGTGGCATCACCGCCACCAGCTCACCACGGTCAGGTATGTACAACATGTAGATCGAGATCGCGGCGGCGATGGTTCTCAAAAGCTGGAGATCCTGACAAACATCATTGGCGATCGTCGATTATGCCATAGTCATCACTTCATTACTAGTAATTTTCAGATCCTCGATCTCCAATGGCAAGGAGCATTTCAACTAGAGCAAGATGCTCTCGATCGCTTTTACATCATTTATCTCGTCCTCGCCGGCACGCTCGACCAAAAGATCGCTGCAACACAGCAGGAGTGCGAAAGATACCAGACTGTAGATTGCCAGCAAGATACAGCCACAATCGTCAGTCCCGGTCAACAAGTGGCGAGTATCGCCAGTCCAGAGGGTAAAGCATTATTAATTGCCATTGATCGCGATTCGATCGATTCGGCCTTGAGTAGATTGCTAGATCGACCATTGAAACAACCAGTCATCTTTCTGCCCAGTATCGATCTGACTAGCGAGTTGGGACAAAGCCTGAAGAAACTGCTCCAATTTTTGTGGGAGAGCACCCAAGGCGTAGAACAGTCTACCGCACAACTAGTCATGCAAAAGTTGGAACAGGCATTTTTAGCGTGTGCGATCGAGGGTTTGCCCAGCAACTACACCGAGGAGCTAGTGTATCAGACTGATGGATCGTTAGCTTGTCATGTCCGCAAAGCTTGCGCCTTTATTGATTCTCATCTCCATGAAGATATCAAGCTAGGAGATATCGCCGCCGCGACCAAAGTCTGCTCGCGATTGCTCCAAAAAGCTTTTTCGCATCACTGCGGCTGTTCGCCGATGCGATTTTTGACCCAATCCCGACTGCAACGGATTCGCCAAGAATTGGAATCAGCTCCCAGCGATACCAAAATTGTCGATGTGATGATGCAGTATGGCTTTACCCAAGGGGGGAAGTTTGCCAAGGAGTACCAACAACTATTTGGTGAAAAACCATCGGAGACATTGAAACGACGCCGCCAATTTACCACTCCAGACGGTGAAACTTCTCTGTGGCAACAAATTGACGATCCCGGATCAGCAAGAGTAGTCGGTGGAGCCAACACGACTATTCCTGACATTCAGACCACATCGAGCTGGTTATCGAGACTTCATCGCTGGTTTGACGCTCGCACTTATCTAGCCAGCTAGGTTAGCAACGCCGATACTCAGTTAGTCAACTATCCCAAAAACGACTATTGTCACCTTGACTACATCGCAAATGGAATATACATCATCGATCGAATCCCATAGAATTCTAATATTGCTTCTTCTAGCATGTTAATAATATTAAATTGGAGAAAAGATCATGAATAACGAATTAATGACAGTTAAATTGTGGGATGAACTCGATGAAAGTCAGACCGAAAATCTGAATGGTGGTGGTTATGGTTATGGCTATGGCTATGGTGGCTATAATTATACTTCCCTGGGAATCAACATTAGTGGTGGCGTTGGCTCTATTCAGCAAAATGCTGGTGATGGTGTTCAATTCAATTTAAATTCAGTTGGCAAAGCACCTCAATATCGCCCTTACTACTATTACTAATAGTTACCATGCCGTCAAGTATTGCCATTCTGAATTAGTGATGAGATTTGCCTAGTACATGGACTAAGGGTGCGATCAACCGTGCTCTTAAGAATCGATCTTGTAAATCTAAATAGGATGGCGATTACAAGAACCGAGCTGGTTCTAGCCCCGTGTATTAAAATCAGCTACCTTCTTGTTCAGGTGGCTGATTTTAATCGTTATTTTGATTCGATAGCGATCGTCGCAACTGATATCTAAAATACTGACATCTAAAATCAAGCTAACACCTAGATTTTTCCTGCGATCGAATTAAATAAGCAATGATTTTGTAGGCAGCTCGTTAGTTGATTAGATCATTCTAAAAACGAACGTAATAGCAATAGTAAATTCGCAAATAGAATATACATTATTTAGTAAAGCTCGTAAAGTAATAGTATCAATTTACTTAGGGTCATCGATTGGGGTAAAAACTAATGAGTACCAAAAAAATAATAGTCGAACTGTGGAAGAAGATTGATGATAACCAAGCAGCATGTCTGAATGGTGGAGAGATGAAGATCTACATTGGTGGGCAAGTACATGCCTATCAGTGGGCTGGAGACAATCAGACACAAGTGAATTACTTTTCACCGCATGAAGTGTCTAGCTACTCTGGTTATTATGCTCACAAACATAGCTATGGCTATGGCTGTTATCGTAACTACAACAGTTACTAAGACCTGTATGACAATCGTCACCACTGCGGTCTGATTATTGTCGATCGAGACAAAATTATTGCATTTAATGCAACTTGAAGATCGATATCCTAGCTACTATTTTGGCTGCAATAGTTAATAATATTGAGAGACAAATCTAGGGTATTTTCATTCAAATTAAAACTTTTAAAACGACAGAAGATCGCCTTTTTTAAAGAGCGATCTCTTTGGTTGTTCGATCAATTGATGCCGCTGAAACTAATGCTTTGTGATAAATAATACAAGATTTTTGATATCAGAAATAAATCAGCAAAAATACTGTTTTTAAGATCGAAACTAGCAGTTATCGTTAGCAGTAGCAACCTATGTAGTCCATGATGAGAATAAACAACATGACACAATCTATCACTACAAAATCTACTGCTAAAGTTATGTGGAAAGAAATTACAGAGGATCGGGCCGAAAGCCTTAATGGTGGAGGTTGGTTCACAGATTTCAATATTGGTAGTGTCGGCGCACTTCAGATTAATGGCGGCGATGGCGTTCAAAATAACTATTACATCTTTAATTTCTATATCGGAGGCAAAAATCGCCGCTAATTAGCGAGAAATTAGATCGAGATTGTGGGGGCATCCCAGTTTTGAAAATATCTGACGAACAGAAAATCTCGGGTGGTAAATAACTACTTGAGATCTGCTGGGACGAACGAAATAATCGTAACTGAGATGACCCCAATTTTAGAGGGAACATCATCTATGAAAGCCAAAATTGTTCGCCAACAAAATGAAGAAGATTGCGGAGCTGCTTGTCTGGCCACCGTTGCCAAACATCACGGGCGGACATTTGCGATCGGTCGCGTCCGCACGGCGGTTGGGACGGGATCGCGCGGTACGACGTTGTTAGGATTGCGCCGAGGGGCAGAAGCCTTGGGCTTTCATGCGCGTCCGGTGCAAGCGACTCCCGAACTGATCGATAATCTCGATGCCGCACCGCTGCCAGCAATTATTCACTGGCAGGGCAATCACTGGGTGGTATTGTACGGTCAGCAGCGGCGCAAGTATATGATCGGCGATCCGGGCAATGGGATGCGCCAGATTACCCATCAGGAGCTAGTCACAAATTGGTCGAATCGGATTTTGTTATTACTCGAACCCGATCCGATCCGCTTTAGCGAACAACCAGAGGACAAAATCGGCGGGTTTGGGATGTTTCTCCAGCGGGTTTTGCCCTATAAAGGGCTGATTTTACAAGCGATCGCGATTAATATCGTCGTGGGATTGCTGGCATTGACGCTACCGATCGTCATGCAAGTACTCACGGATGATGTCTTGGTACGCGGCGATCGGCAATTATTGATGACAGTCGGGATCGCCGTCATCGCCCTCAATCTGTTTCGGAGCATCATTAGTCTGATTCAATCACACCTGATCTCGCACTTCGGGCAAAGGTTGAAGTTGGGACTGAATCTCGATTATGGCTTTAAACTGCTCCGGTTGCCTCTGACATATTTCGATGCCCACCGCAGTGGGGAAGTCGTCAGTCGGCTGGCAGATGTCCGTCAGATTCACAATTTGATCTCCCAGTTAGTGTTGGGATTACCAAGTCAATTTTTCATTGCGCTAGTTTCACTGGGGTTGATGCTGGTTTATAGCATTCACCTCACCCTCGCTGCACTGGCCGCTTTTATCGCGATTATCGGCATTAATTTGTTATTTCTGCCCAGCTTGCAGCAGAAAACTCGCCGGCTGATTGCTGAAGGTGCCGAAAATCAGGGCTTTTTGGTCGAAACTTTTCGTGGGGCAATCGTCCTCAAAACTAGTCAAGCTACGCCGCAAGCCTGGTCAGAGTATCAGCGCAATTTCGGTCGCCTCGCCAATCTGGAATGGGGCGCGATCCAACTGGAAATCTATACGAGTACCATTACCCAAACGATCGGGAGCATTACCTCGATCGGGCTATTGTGGTTGGGTAGTTATTTGGTCATCGATCGGACTTTGAGCATCGGTCAACTGATTGCCTTCACGGGGATGAGCGGTAATTTATTTGGATTTCTGAGTATGCTCGTCGGTTTAATCGACGAATTTATTACTGCTCAGATCGTGGTCGAACGCCTCGGCGAAGTCTTGGAAAGTCCCGTCGAAGAAGATCTCGATCGACCCAAACCCAGAGTCAGAATTAGTGCGACTAAAGATATTATCTGTCATCACCTCAACTTTCACCATGCGGGGCGTGTGTCCCTGCTCAAAGATTTTAACCTGAGCATTCCTGGGGGCAAAGTCACGGCCTTAGTCGGTCGATCGGGTTGTGGGAAAAGTACCCTGACGAAACTGATTACGGGCTTGTACCCAGTTCAATCTGGCAATATCCGCTACGGTAAGTACTCCCAATCCGATATTTCGCTCGAATGCTTGCGCCAGCAGGTGGTACTGGTCCCCCAAACTCCACAGTTTTGGAGTCGATCGATCGTCGAAAATTTTCAGTTTACCAATCCCGAAGTCGCCTTCGAGGATGTGGTCATGGCTTGTGAAATTGCCTGCGCGGACGGCTTTATCGTAGAGTTACCCGATAAATACCATACAGTTTTGGGTGAATTTGGGGCAAATCTGTCGGGGGGACAACTCCAACGGTTGGCAATCGCCCGCGCGATCGTCTCCAATCCACCGATCCTGATTCTGGATGAGTCTACAGGTGCCCTCGATCCCGCTTTAGAAGCTGAAGTTCTCGATCGCCTCCTCAGCTATCGCCAAGGCAAAACCACCATTCTCATCGCCCACCGTCCCTCTGTGATTAGACGTGCCGATCTGGTGGTACTACTCGATCGGGGCGAACTCAAACTCACTGGTACCCCAGCCGAATTATTGCGGATTCCCGGCGAACATCTGAATTTTTTAAATCCCTAAAATCGTCACAAATCGATCGCGATTTGGATCTGGGCAGCACCCACTAGTTCGATCCTGCCTTAAATATCTAATCCCTATTGCTCATTCCCTAAAGCCTAAAGCCTAATACCTAAAGCCTAGTAAAGTCATGGATAATTCTAATCTTGAGAATTCTGATTTTCTATCGGGAGAAATCTTTCCTGTCAACCCTAACAACAATAGTCATAATTTAGCGACGCTCGACAGAGAGCCGGAACTAGAACAAAACGGTGTACTGGTTCCATTCCGGCCAGACTTCGCTGCGAATGGTGCGATCGTACCGTTCCCGCCAGAACCAGATTATCAGATCCTCCACCAGACCAACCCAGCGGAATTTTTACCCGCGATCGGGCAGTGGATGCTGGTGGGCGGGATGCTGATGGTCGGTAGTTTTGGCGGGGCAATCGCACTGAGTGCAATTTTAAAATATAAAGTTACCGTCCAAGCTCCCGCCGCAATTCGCCCCGTGGGAGAAGTGCGGCTGGTGCAATCGACGATCGAAGGTTCGGTCTTGAGCATCTCCGTGCGGGAAAATCAAACCGTGCGCAAAGGCGATCCGATTGCTACTGTCAAAGATCTACGGTTGGAAAGTAAGTTGCAAACCAAACGCCGCCAACTCGCGGGAGATATTCACAAAGCCAAGCAGCAACTAAGTGCAATCGATCGCCAGCTCGTAGCCTTCGATCGGCAGGGGACTGCGGAAATCGAGCACAGCAATCGGACGATCGCGGGCAGTCAGTCCGAACTCAGTCGCGCCGAACGCGACTATCACGACAAACAGACGATCTCGCAAGCCGAAGTTGCGGAAGCTCAAGCTAACTGGCAAACTGCCCAGAAAGAACAGGAGGCTGCCGCCGCTGAGTTAACAGTAACGCAAGCCAACCTCAAATCCCTCCAAGCTGGCTATCAATCCGCTCGCGCCAAATCGCAGCGATATCAACTTGCTGGCACTGCTGGCGCGATTGCGACCAACCAAATCGAAGAAGTCAAATTAGCTGTCGAACAACAGACTCAAGCGATCGCCGCTCAAACAGCCACGATCCTCAAACAACAACAGATCGTCGCCCGATCTACCCAAGTCGTTGCCGCCGCCGCCGCCAAAGTCCAGCGCACCCAAGTTGCGCTCAATCCGCTCCGCGCTGAATCAGAAACGATCGTCCAGAAAATTGCCAGCGAACGCGCCAACGCTCAAGCCGCGATCGCCCGCCGCCAACAAGAGCAGCAAAAACTGCTGATCCAGAGAGTCGAAGCCATCGAGCGGATTGCCTCGACCGAGCTGGATCTCGCTCAAACCGCCACCGAACTCCAGTCCACGCCCATCCTCGCCCCGATCTCCGGTACGATTCAGGAGCTAAATCTTCGGAATAATTTGCAGGTAGTCAATCCTGGCGATCGGATTGCTAAAATTATTCCGACGGTGACACCGCTAAATATTATGGCCACTGTCGCTAGCTCCGATATCGACAATGTCAAAGTCGGGCAAACGGTGCAAATGCGCGTATCGGCCTGTCCCTATACCGATTATGGCGTGGTATCGGGCAAGGTACGGGAGGTTTCTGCCGATGCCAAATCCATCGACAAGAATGCAGGCGATCGTGCCGACAAACAGTCACAACCAGCCGTTAACAGTATCTATGAAGCCACGATCGTCCCGGATACCTTGACGTTGCAGCAGGGTGGTAAGACTTGTCAGATTCGATCGGGGATGGATGGCCGCGCTGATATTATCTCCAAAGAAGAAACCGTCCTGCAATTTATCCTTAGAAAGGCACGGTTGTTTAGTTAGTTGGGAGCGGGGCGCGGGGAGAAGAAAGTGAATAGTGAATAGTGAATAGTGAATAGTGAGAACGCAGTTTCAACTATCAACTCCCAACTATCGACTCCCAACTCAAGATCGATCAAGTTCCAAGTCCGCCCACGATTTGGGATCTTCGAGTGGCTCCATGTGCGTCACCACATTCGTACCTGGCAAAGCTGCCACGATCGCTTCTTCGACATCCTCACACAGATCGTGGCCGCGCTGTACCGTCCAATTGCCGGGTACCAAGATATGACAAGTCACAAATCGTCGCGACCCCGCTACGCGCGTGCGGAGGGCGTGAAACAGGATGCCTTGTGGTTCGTAGGTGCTAAAAATATTGGTAATCAGATCGCGTTCTTCGATCGGTAATGCTGTGTCTAATAGTCCCGCGCCAGTTTCGCGCAGGAGCTGAAATCCCGACACCATAATACTTGCTGCCACAAATAGGGCGATCAGCGGATCGAGAATCAGCCAGCCCGTCCATTTGACTAACAAGATGCCCACAGTGACGCCCACGGAAGTCCAAACATCTGTCAGTAAGTGGTGAGCATCTGCCCGCAGCGTAATCGATCGCAGCCGCCGCCCCGCCCGCAACATAATCCACGCCACAGTGCCATTGATCGCGGTGGCCATCAGCGAGAGCAATAAACCTAAATTAATCTGTTCGAGCGGCTGGGGTGATGCTAACTTGGGGATGGCGACCGCCGCAATCCCAATCGAGG
This sequence comes from Chamaesiphon sp. OTE_75_metabat_556, assembly GCF_031378165.1. NCBI lineage: Bacteria > Bacillati > Cyanobacteriota > Cyanophyceae > Gomontiellales > Chamaesiphonaceae > Chamaesiphon > Chamaesiphon sp. OTE_75_metabat_556. Next base: position 7,490 of record NZ_JANNDR010000009.1, on the reverse strand, counting down.
CGATCGTAATTAACACGCTTTCCAAACCACTAGAAAAATACTCCGCTTTATTATGCCCGAAGGGATGATCTTCATCAGCGGGAGTCGCGGCAAAAGATAATGCCCAAAATGCGGCTAGGGCAGTTAACAAATTGATAATCGACTCCAACGCATCGGAGAGCAACCCCACCGAGCCAGTCAGATAATAGGCTCCAGTTTTTAAGGCGATCGTCATCAGTGCCGCCCCGATCGACAGAAACGTATAGGGTCGGGCAGTTTGGAAACTCATGAGAAGAAGAAGATGCTCGGTTGAGGTGGATTACCCGATCAATAACTACCTACAAGTTTGGGGCGAGATGATGACATCGATCTAGTAATGATTTACGCCAGTGGCTCTTACCAAAATATCTAGATAGTAGCTATTTTCGCACCAATGCGGTGAGTCCCGACCGATTAGATTTTTACGAACACTTGCGTGCCGACAATTTTTGCTGGATAAGTAGCCAAAGATGTCTTTGCCGGCCCTTTTAAAACTTTGCCATCGGCAGCAAACTCCGCATCATGACAGGGACAATCATATTTTTTCGCTCCAGGTATCCACTTGACAGCACAACCTTGATGAGTACAGTTAGGATTGACAGCGATTAATTGTTGGGGATTGGCGGGATCTTTAGTCAGAGCGACTTCTTTAGTTTGGAGATAGCCATTCTTGTCTAAGTCAGCGACCGAACCAATCGTCTTGAAGCCTTCCGGTGCGGTTGTGACCGCAGCGGGTTTGGCCGCCTCTTTCGTGCCTGTAGTTGCCTCTGGTGTCTTGGTAGCTGGATCTGTCGATTTAGTGGGGGCGCAAGCTGCCAAGACAACGGGGAAACAAGTTGTCAACCAACCAATCCCAAAATAGCCTAACAAGGAACGACGCTTAACCATAATTTTTAGTACTCGATCACCAGAAATTTAGATACGTAGAGATAATAAATCATCGCTCTATTTTTAGCAAATGTTGACGATCTCCATCCGCAACGATCTCGATCTTAACTAATTAGTTTGACTGTAATCGATCTCGGTTTGTCACTGCAATTGAATTGCGGCAATTAATGATAAATTAACCACGATCGATTAGTGACCAATTGTCGATATTTATTACTGACAAATGCTAATATCTTCCAAAGCAAAGTTCGCATCTGGTGGGGATTAATGACGGCATAAGCCTGAGTCGCCAAACAAATAGTCGCCAACACGGGTAATATAAATGTCGGCAGCATCACGATCCCGATCGACCACCAGGTTGCCACATGCAAAAATAGGGCGAGTGCCGGCCAAATTGAGATTGCCGCAGTCGCATATATTAGTTGCACCGATCGATGTGCGCCAACCAAGAAGATCGTTGTAGTGCTCAACAGCAGATTGACTGGTACTAAAAGAGCACAAATTCCGATACAGTGACACCGCGAAAATTCCGCAATACTATTAAGATCGAGCATAGTGACTTCCATACACAAGCTGACTCCTAATTTTACCGAACTCGATCGGTCTGATGCATCGCACTCCCACCAATCCGTAATATAAGTACAACTTACATCACGGCAGCCGATCGTTTATGCCAACTTGGGCTGAGTGTAATTGATGTCGATCTTACTAGTCAGGGGAGAAGTACCTTGAAGCAATACTGGAAAAAGGCTAGCTACACTGTCTCGACATCAGTGCCGGTCGCCGCTGTGGGGTTGCAGACGCTAGATCTAGTGACTTTGGAATAGCCCCACAGTCCCGAAGACTGATAAAATAGGATTCAACAGTTCCCTGCAACAATACAAATATTCATGATTTCCAGTAATGATTTTAGACCTGGTGTATCCATTGAGTGGAAGAGTGGCGTATGGAAGATCGTCGAATCTCTCCATGTGAAACCTGGTAAAGGCTCGGCTTTTGTCAGAACCAAGCTCAAAAATGTTCAGACAGGGAGTGTTGTCGAAGAAACCTTCCGGGCGGGGGAAACGATGCCTCAAGCCACGCTGGAAAAAATCAAAATGCAGCATACTTACAAAGATGGCGATCAATTTGTATTTATGGATATGGAATCTTTTGAAGAATCCAATCTGACTCCCACCCAAATTGGCACTAACGTCAAGTACCTCAAAGAAGGGATGGAAGTAAGTATCGTGCGTTGGGGCGAACAAATCATGGAAGTAGAACTTCCAAATACAGTCGTGTTGGTGGTGACTGAAACCGATCCAGGGATGAAGGGCGATACAGCTACTGGTGGCAGCAAACCCGCGATCGTCGAAACTGGCGCACAAGTTACAGTTCCTTTGTTTATCAGCATCGGTGAAAAAATTAAAATCGACACGCGGACAGACCAATATGTCGGTCGCGAAAGCTAAAATTGTCTCGATCGATCCCTCAGATTGCAGCGATAGGAATGATCGGCACCTTGCCAACCAAAATCCCAGCAGCCAGATAACTTGGCAATCGCCGCGATCGAGTCAGATTTTAACGATCGATTTTGACAGTACATTAATTTAATTAAGACGTATTTATAGGTATTCCGATTTCATTACTAATAATTAGTAGCTACCGTAGAACTGAATATGACAATCGATTTTAAAGAACTTAGCGAACTATTAGGGGCAATTGCTGCTAATAATATTACTGAATTAACCCTGAAAAATGCTGACTTTGAATTGACAGTCAGTCAGGGACATGCTCAATCGACATCCAGTTCGATTTCGACGACGATCGCCGATATTAGCTCGCAAACGGTCATGTTACCGACTGCCGAGTCCCAGCAGACGATCCTAGAACGGCAGACAACAACAACAACGATCGACACCAAGTGGGTCGAAATCAAATCGCCAATGGTAGGTACGTTTTATCGTTCGCCAGCTCCAGATGAGCCGTCATTTGCCTCGATCGGCGATCGGATTCGGGTCGGCCAAACTGTCTGTATCATCGAAGCGATGAAGCTGATGAATGAGATTGAATCCGAAATCGTCGGGCAGGTAATGGAGGTATTAGTTGAAAACGGTCAACCGATCGAATTTGGTCAAACGTTAATGTATGTCAATCCGGGGTAGACGCCACATTAATTCGATCGATTAACATTTAATTGATGTATCGAGATCGATCGAGTGAATGCTCCGATGTTGACTATGGTTAAGGGTTTGTTGTGGTACCGGGATTAATGGGGAAATCTTGGTTGTAAGTTTGACGCGTAATCGGTTGTCGGACTTCAACACCCGCCTCACCGAGTACTTCCAATTTCTTACCTTCAACAGTAATCCAGACGGGGCTATCTGGATTTTTCTCTGTAGCAGTATAGACTACTTGACCCAACCGACCGATGGTCGATGTCGCGCCAGCACCTTGATTAAACTCTTTGGAGAGATCGACATGAATGCCGTCAGTGAGTATTTTGACACTCAAGAGCTTAGTTCCCACCGGAATTGTCGAAGTCAACTTGCCATCAGGCTTGCCAGCAGAAGCGAGCAGACTAGTCAGGGATTGATTGACCTGTGTTTCCGGATCTGAGCTAGCGGCTGAAGCAATTTTGCGGGTCTGAGGAACTAAGAAAGTTTTTTTGCCATCATCGTCGATCCGCCAGACGTTAACGGTACTCTCTTGATTTTGAGCGACGGTTGGGGTGGTCGGCTTGGCGGTCTTTTGACCGATGGTGGGTATCGATGGGGTTGTCGCTGACGGTACGACAGCAGTCGGATTTGGAGAAATCGGCAGTGGTGTAACTGCCTGCGGACTGACCTGTGCGGGATCGACCGTCACGGGACTTGGGGAGCTAATTTTGCTTGGTGTGGTTGCTTGGGGGCGGTTGTTTTGCATTGTCAACCAGGCAATACCTCCACCAGCAAGAGTTGCACTCACAGCTAGGGCTGAGATCGTGGCAACTACATTTTTAGATATTGATTTTTGCTCTTCCATAATTATTAAAATTCCTATAGATCGTTAGAATCATCAAACAGCGAGAAATCATCCAAATATAGTCTCAGATATTTGCCACTCATACAAGCGAAGTAATGTCTTATATCTAATCACTAGCAACTGGTTAGTGCTGGCTGTTGACCCACCCACCGAACGATCGCACGACCTTTATCGATCTATTCTTAGTTTAACTGCTAGTATCCCGATTCGGTAGTCGAAAGTATCGATCGGCATCGCGCCAGTCGCGATCTTCGACTATTGGCTCTTGCCAGGGATTCTGACAAAAGCTGCTAATTCCAGTTGCTGGGGATTGACCTTGAACTGCAGAATGCGGGCGGTGAGTCCGCGTGCTTCGAGGACATCCAAATTTAAGCGTTCGCTCACACTAGTTGTCAATCCAGACAGAATAAACGGCGGCACTGGAGTCGTACCTACCATTGCTGTCGGTTTGACTAGCTGAAACTTGCGGCCACCGATTAGGTTGATACCAGCTTCGAGCGCAATCGGGAGTTTTTCGCCAGAGCCAGGGTCTTGCAACTCGGCTTTGAGACCAATTCGATTATTCGCCAAAAATCTGACCTGGGGATTGGTAATTTGATAATCCTTATTCAGCGAACCAGCAGCCGCACCACCAAAGGTACTAGTAGTCATCTTCTGAAGTTGCGCGATCGCATCCGGAGATTTTAGAAAATTATTCAGATCTTCCTCATTGAACTTCAACCTCAATCCAGCCTGGAGCGGCTGCTTGAGGGCGGAAGTCCCTGGGGTTGTGCCACCTGCTGGGGCTACTCTGAGATCGACGGAGATCGGATCGGTTTCGATATCGAGAGTATCGACCCGCAGATCCTTAGTCACCCACAAGCCCCGTCCGGCAATCCTGAGCTGATTAATTTTGCCATCGAGAATCTGGTGAACTGGCGCATTGTCAGCCCTAACTTGGAGATGCTCGGCTCGATCGATTTGACTGCGAAAGGCCGTTTCGACATTCTTGTCCACCACGACTCCCGTCAGTGAAAACAACGAAGCAATGCCGGAGAGGAGGATGGTGATTAATTCCATTCAGTGAATAGTGGGTAGTGTTTAGTGGATAGCGATCGAGACGTGAACGAATCTGGGAATAACAAAAAGGTCTAGACAGTGGAGAACGGTTGGATCGAAAAGTATCCTTACATCCAAATTCACTATTCACTGTCCACTATTCACTATCCACTCCTTAATTATTGCCCCAACACTCTCGACGGCGATATCTTGAGATTGTTTCGTAGCGCGCTGGACTACTTCTACCTTACCATCTTTGAGCGAGCGGCCAGTGACGATCCGGAAGGGGATGCCGATTAAATCAGCGTCCTTAAATTTGACCCCAGCCCGCTCGTCGCGATCGTCGAGGATGGTTTCGACCCCCATCTGATTTAACTCGGCGTAGAGGCGTTCGGCGACCTCCATTTGCTGGGCGTCACTAATATTGGGCACGCAGATAATGGCATGATAAGGCGCGATCGCGACTGGCCAAATTATTCCATCTTTGTCATAAGATTGCTCTACGGCAGCTTGGGCGAGGCGGGATACACCCACACCGTAACAACCCATTACTAGTGGTTGTTCTTCACCTTGTTCGTTGGTAAAGGTTGCGCCCATGGCTTGAGAATATTTGGTACCCAGTTGAAAAATGTGCCCGACTTCGATCCCGCGTGCAGTTTCCAATAGTTGAGTCGGATCGTGGCTGGCACGATCGCCCACCAACGCTTTTTGAATATCAACATTGACTGCTGGCAGTGGGAAATTAGTACCCCAGTTGGCACCGACGACATGCTTGCCAGTGTCATTGGCACCAGTAATAAAATTAGTCAAACTAGCGGCAGTGGCATCCACAATCCGCAAGAATTGAGGATGGACATTTGGACTAGCCATAATATACTCATTACCCAAATCTGGGGCAATGTAGCCGAGGGGTAATGGTTTGGCCGCCCATTTGTCGATCGCGATGCCATCCGGTACTTCGAGGGCGATCACTGTTTTAGCACCATAATTGGGAGCTAACTTAACTAGTTCGTTAGTTAATTTAACCTGATTGACCTCGCGATCGCTGCGAATACTAATTAATACTAAAACCGTCTTGCCATTATCATAGACAGCCTGCTGAAGAACATTTTTGACGATCAATGTCGGATCGCACTCGAAGAATTTCACGAGCTTATTTATCGAATTCGTATTCGGCGTATCCTTGACTTCATAACTAGTAAAAGTTGAAGCCACAGCATCGGGAGCTAGCGACACCGCTTTTTCCACATTCGCGGCATAGTTACCATCCGCCGTATACATCACATCATCTTCGCCAGCATCCGCCAGCACCATGAATTCTTGCGAACCAGAGCCACCGATCGCGCCTGAGTCCGCATCTACTGCCCGAAACTTTAACCCGCAGCGGGTCAACATGTTGCAGTAAGCCTGATGCATATCCGTATAGGTTGCCTTGAGGCTCTCAGTATCGGCATGGAAAGAATAACCATCTTTCATGATAAATTCCCGCCCGCGCATCAATCCGAACCGAGGCCGAATTTCATCGCGGAATTTGCTTTGAATCTGATAGAGATGCTGGGGTAATTGACGATAGGATTTAATCAAATCTCGCGCGACAGCCGTAATTACTTCCTCGTGAGTCGGGCCGAGTGCCACCTCCCGCTTTTGCCTGTCGGTAAAGGCAAACATAATCCCCTCCGCCTGGGTATATGTATCCCAACGTCCCGATTGTTGCCACAGTTCGGCAGGTTGGAGTTGGGGCAGCAGACATTCTTGTGCGCCAGTGGCATCCATCTCCTCTTTGACAATCTGCCTCACCTTAGTCAATACCCGCCACATCAGGGGTAGATAAGCATACAAGCCACTCCCAATCCGGCGAATGTATCCAGCCCGCAGGAGCAGTTTATGGCTGGGGATTTCGGCTTCGGCTGGTTCTTCGCGAAGGGTGACAAATAAGCTTTTGGACAGTCTCATCGGATTTTTTGCGTTAGTTTACTCACCCTAGCTCAGTAGGGTTTGACTATCGATATTATCGCAGGGTCGGGGTGGCTGTGGATAGAGCTTGAGCTGCCCAACTGTTGAATGGCACGATTAAAGTCAGATAATGCATCTTAAAAATTCTGAAGTTTATCGGCTTTCAAAATACCGCGATTAGCATCAGCATCAGCAGAATTGGGGTTGAGCTGAATCGCCCGATCGAAGTTAGCTAAACTTCCCCGATTGGCAACTAGCTCTCCATCGCTGTTCATTACTGCACCGCCACTCATGCCCGGGAGTGGCGATATGCCGCTGAAAGAGGGCAATTGTCGCACTGATGCCGAGTCCTGTCCACAGAGAGATTTTAGATGACATGAGGAGGTAATTCGATTCGATCGTATTGAATATTCGTCTAAATTCGCATTGAGATAACGGACTATTGCTAACCCAAAATTGCTAATGGGGATTGAGATTCGATCAACAATCCAGGCGAACAACTAGTTCATCCTCATAATTTAGACATAACAATATTTACCGAGGCCGAAATCGGACTTCCGGATCTTTAGAGACTGATTTCTCGATCGAAT
>NZ_JANNDR010000589.1:0-8844 GCF_031378165.1 Chamaesiphon sp. OTE_75_metabat_556 | reverse complement strand
AATTGATAATTGATAATTGATAATTGATAGGGGCAATTCATGAATTACCCCTATCTTAGGTTTTGGGCGATTGAGATCAATCTGGAGGGGTGACTAATGGCTCGAATGATTAGACAAGCGATCGAGTCGGATCTTGAGGGGGTTCTCGATCTTCAGTCACGGAATTTGTATGCGAATATCGCAGCGGCAGCCTTAGCTGGTGGGTTTGTGACGACTCCGTTTACACCGGATTTATTACGGCAGTTATTAAGTCAGTCTGGCGTATTTGTTGCTGAAGATGATGGCAAGATTATCGGGTATTTACTAGCTGGCGACTGGAAGTTTTTCTCACAATGGGAAATCTTCAGACTGATGATGGCACGGTTGCCAGAATTAAAGTTTCAGAGTCGAGAGATTACTATCGATCGCAGTTTTCAGTATGGCCCAGTTTGTATTGATGTTAATTTACGCGGTAGCAATATTTTCCCAGAATTATATGCGCTGATGCGATCGAGCTTTGCCCCAAAATTTCCGGTGGGGATTACGTTTATCAATAAAATTAATGAGCGATCGTTTGCCGCACATACCCGAAAACTTGATTTAGAAATTATTGATGAATTTGAATTTAACGGTAATTCGTTTTATACCTTGGCTTTCTTGACTATAGATTAATTTGTTGAGGAATTAGTAGTCGATTCAGTTCATCTCGATCGCATCGCCACTTGGGCAAAAAAGCATCCATAAAAGCGATAAAACGCTGGTTATGACTTGGTTCGAGTAGGTGAACTAGTTCGTGAACGATGACATATTCGAGGCATTCGATCGGTTTCTTGGCTAGTTCTAGATTGAAGCGAATCGTCCCCAAACTGGGCGTGCAGCTACCCCATTTGGTTTTCATTTTGCGGATACTAAAACTAATGACAGTTACGCCCATCAATCGTTCCCACTTACCGATTAGGGGTGGAATCGCGGCTTCCATCTGCTGGCGATAAAATTCATCGAAGATCGCACGTTTTTTGACGATATCTGCACCAGGAGGCACTTGGAGTAATAAGACATCGTGACGTAGTTCTACCTGCGATCGTGCCTCTAGTTCGAGGAGATCGATCAGATAGCATTTACCCCACAGATAGTGACTCTCTCGAGCGACAAATTCCCGTGGTGTTTCTCTAACTCGACTGCGAATCTTCTGTTGATGTTTTGCGATCCAATCTAGTTTGGAAACCGCAAAGACGCGAATCGTATCGAGATTCATCCGCAGTGGCGCAGAAATTAGCACGTTACCCGCAGGTGGATAAATGCGGAGGTGAATATTTTTGATATTTTTGCGCACCACAGCTATGGCGATATCACCTAATTCGATCGTGTTAATTGTTGATGTTCTCATTGATTGCGACACTCCGCTTAACCTTAATCCTAGCTCGATACTTTTGAAATCGTCAATTCAGATCTCATTTATATTAATTTTTGGGACTCGACCGCCAAATCATGCCTCGATTTAGCAGTGCCCAGACATATCTAGAGATTGTAGTACACAATGGTGATGGCGATCGTAACCGATCGCCATCGGTGGCAGCCGTGAATAAATCGAGATCCGTTATGGTTCGATCGTGTGGCGGATGGTCATATTCTGGTAGAATTCGGATGGTTTCTACTTAGTGGCATCAATGGCTTCAACTCGCGCACGCATCGCACTTGACGCAATGGGTGGAGATGATGCACCCGCCGCCATCGTTGCGGGGGCGATCCTAGCCCAAACAGAATTAGCAGATGTAGACGTCATCTTGGTGGGCGATCCAGTGCAAATTCAGGCTTGTCTCGATCGACACCCTAATGCCCCCCAATTGGAGATCGTCCCCGCTGAAGGCACGATCGAAATGCACGAAGAACCGCTGGGTGCCCTGCGGCGCAAGCCCCAGGCTTCGATCAATGTGTCGATGAAACTTGTCAAAGAGGGTAAAGCTGATGCGGTTGTCTCGGCAGGGCATTCTGGCGCAGCGATGGCCGCAGCCCTATTGCGATTGGGTCGGTTGCGGGGGATTGACAGACCCGCGATTGCGGCAGTATTTCCCACCAATCGTGCGGATAAATCAGTGGTGATTTTAGATGTAGGTGCCAATGTCGATTGTCGTCCCAAGTATCTCGAACAATTTGCCCTGATGGGTTCGATTTACAGTCAGTCTGTCTTGGGGGTGGAATTGCCAAAAGTCGGCTTGCTGAATATCGGTGAAGAAGAATCCAAAGGTAATGCCGTAGCCATCGAAGCACACGAGCTGTTGCAACGGAATCCACATATTAACTTCGTCGGAAATGCCGAAGGGCGCGACGTGCTATCAGGCAACTTTGATGCGATCGTCTGTGATGGTTTTGTCGGCAATATCTTGCTCAAGTTTGCCGAAGCGGTGGGCAATATCGTCGTCCAGATGCTCAAAGAAGAACTGCCCAGAGGGTTAAATGGCAAAGTCGGTACGGCACTGCTCACACCCAACCTCAAACGGCTCAAAAAGCGGATCGATGCCGCCGAGCATGGCGGTGGTTTACTATTAGGAGTAGAGGGAGTCTGTATTATCAGTCATGGTAGTTCGGATGCGTTTTCGATCGCCAATGCGATCCGATCTGCTAAAAGTGCCGTCGATAAGAATGTGATCGCCCAAATCCAATCCTCAACTCGCGACACCACCCCCCAAAAAGAGCCGACTGTGGCAGGTGACTAGTTTAGATTTCAAGCGATCTTGGGGAAAGGTATTTGAAGATTCCCCTTTACCCTGATCTTGTTGCACTTGTCTTAAAAAGGTGCTCTACCGGGGCAAAGCCCAAGACCGCACTTTTCGCGAACCGTCGTGAAACAAAGGCGTGCGCACAACGCTGCTCCTTTCCCCTGCTGTTCCCAGTCCTTAATCCCCACCCGATCTACATGCAATCAAACTACACATCCATGGGAGTTACTTTTATTGGCTGCGGTGCGGCTGCGCCAGCAACGGTAGTCCTCAATGATGCGTTAGCCCAGGTAGTAGATACTTCTGATGAGTGGATTTCTAGTCGGACGGGGATTCGCCAACGCCATATCAGCAACGATCGCGAGTCATTGGCTGGGTTTGCGACTCAAGCAGCACGACAAGCACTGGAAATGGGTGGCGTCAACCCTACTGACATTGATGCGATTATCTTAGCAACGTCCTCTTCGGAAGACTTATTCGGTACGGCTTGTCAGATTCAAGCCCAGCTAGGTGCGACTAAAGCAGTTGCTTTCGACTTGACAGCAGCTTGTTCGGGATTCGTATTTGGGGTGGTGACTGCGGCGCAGTTTTTACGGACGGGCGTATATCGCAATATTCTGGTAATTGGGGCGGATCTATTATCGAGGTGGGTGGATTGGCATGATCGCAACACTTGCGTATTATTTGGAGATGGTGCGGGTGCTATCCTCATGCAGGCGAATCAAAATACCGATCGCTTATTGGGCTTTGAAATCAAAAGTGATGGCACTCAAAATGCCTGTCTGAATCTCGCTTTCAAACCCGAATTAAGCGAACTATTACCTGGGATTATCCTCACCCAAGGTAAGTATCAGTACATTACAATGAACGGCAAAGAAGTCTATCGATTTGCCATCAATCGCGTCCCCGAGGCGATCGGTAAAGTCATCCATCAAGCTCATCTTACTAGTCAAGATATCGATTGGTTGATCCTCCATCAAGCTAATCAACGGATCATGGACGCTGTCGCCGAACGCTTGCAGATTGCGCCCGAAAAAGTAGTTAGTAATGTTGCTAAGTATGGCAATACTTCAGCGGCTTCAATTCCGATCGCGCTCAATGAAGCCGTCAGAGCTGGTAAAATTCAGGCTGGCGATACGATCGCGATATCTGGTTTTGGTGCTGGTTTGAGTTGGGGTGCAGCTATCTTTCAGTGGGGTAATTGAATTTAGTGGATAGTAAATAATAACTATATTGATCAAGATCTAGACGATCGTTATTGAGATAAAATATGGTTTGTTAGTAATAGTTAGAGCTAAAAACTCTCCAAGAATTTTAGATAATCTCGTGTTTCAGATAGACTAAGGATTGTCGCTGAAATCCACTTCACCCTTTGCTCTAGAGGTGAAATATCACAAGTAATAATTAACATGAAAACTGCATGGGTATTCCCCGGACAAGGCTCGCAAGTAATTGGCATGGGAGTAGATTTGTTGGAGATCGATCGAGCTAAAGCCACATTCGATCAAGCTGCCGAAATTTTAGGTTGGTCGGTAGTCGATATTTGCCAAAATGATCAAGTAAAACTCGCAAATACTCGCTACACTCAACCTTGTTTGTATGTGATCGAATGTATTTTAGTAGATGCACTCAAACAGCGCGGCGTGTTGCCCGATGCAGTCGCTGGGCATAGTTTAGGTGAATATGTCGCTTTGTACGCCGCTGAAGTTTTTGACTTTGAGACGGGACTGAAACTAGTCAAGTATCGCGCCGAATTGATGGATTTGGCTTCAGATGGTGGCATGACCGCCCTAATTGGATTCGATCGAGACCAACTAGCAGCCGCGATCTCCGATACTCCAGACGTGGTCATAGCCAATGATAATAGTACCGCTCAAGTCGTCATTTCGGGTACAGCAGACGGCATCGCTGCGGTAGTCAGTAAAATCAAAGTCAAACGTGCCATCCCGCTCAATGTGTCTGGTGCCTTTCACTCACCGATGATGGCCGCCGCCGCTAGTGAGTTTGGGAAATTCCTGGCTCCAATTGAGTTTCATGATGCCAAAATTCCCGTGTTATCGAATGTCGCGCCGATCGCCACCACTGATGGTAGTAAATTAAAAGCACAACTCGACAGCCAAATTACTGGTGCGGTACGGTGGCGAGAAATTTCGCTGCAGTTGACCGAATTGGGCATCGAACAAGCGATCGAAGTCGGCCCTGGCAAAGTATTGGGCGGACTGATTAAGCGCACCTGTGAGGGCATTTCGACAGTCCAGATGGGTACGCGATCGGATCTAGAAGCGGTTTTTCCTGTTTGAATCTAGCTCGATCTCTGAGTCCCCAACAGCATCGGCGATCGAATCTATAATTAAGCCAGACCTCTCCAAAATTAGATGACATCTCAAACTGAAAAATCGATCGGGGGACAACCAACGATCGTGCAGTTATTTCACTGGATAAATATCATCAGTCTGTTTGGTATGATTGCCAGTGGCTTACAAATTTATAATGCCAATCCTGTATTTGGCGGCCGCGATGGCATCCATATTCCGTGGTTGATTACCTTGGGTGGGTGGTTAGCTGGCGGGCGCAATTGGCATTTTGCCCTGATGTGGATATATGGCTTAAACCTCTTGGCTTATGGTGTCTATATCTTCTGGACGAAAAGATGGCGCGATCGATTTGGGAATACTCAAGATGTCAAAGCACTGCAAGCCAGTAGCAATCCCAAACGTCGCAATTATGCTTGGCATCGGATCGTGTATACCAGCATCATTCCCATCTTAATTCTGGCGATCGCTACAGGTTTATCGATGTATCAACCCGTCCAATTTTATTGGTTAGCAAATTTATTTGGCGATTGGCAAACATTACGTACCGCGCATTTTATGACTGTGCCGCTGGTGTTATTATTCACGCTCGTTCACTCTAGTTTAGCATTGGGAATTGGGGAAGGTAAAATTGCTACTAAGTTCTTGAAACTCAAACAAGAATAACTAATCGATCGTAAATTTAGCGATCTCAATCCTCCCAACTCCCAACTTATAACAATACCATGACGATCGAAAAAACCGGACGAGTTTCCCGCCGCCAACTCTTGCAATGGGCGGGAGCCGGATTAATGGTGAATGTAGCTGGGACGCTGCTTTACGATCCGATCGGGCGAATTTCGATGCCCATAAATGAGGCATTTGGATCGTTAATATTATCGGCTAAACCTACCCCCGAATTTCCGATTGCGGCGATCGAACCAACCAAATTAATTATCAATAGTTTTCGGGGCACACCTAAAATAGATCTGGCAAATTTTAAATTAGCAATTACTGGTGAAGTCGATCGACCTTTGCAATTAAACATGACTGAGATTCAGCAACTGCCCTTGACCTCAATGGTAATTCGCCAAGTCTGTGTCGAAGGCTGGGCGGCGATCGTTCAGTGGGGCGGTGTGAGATTGCAAGATTTATTGAGATTAGCCCAAATGCGATCGACGGCTAAATATGTCTACTTTAAATCCGCTGATGGTTACTATGAAAGCTGGGATCTCGCCTCGGTAGTCCATCCCCAAACACTACTTGCATATCAAATGAATGGTCGTCCTTTACCCGCCGATAATGGTGCGCCACTTCGCCTCGCATCCCCGATCAAACTCGGCTACAAACAGAGTAAATGGGTAATAGAAATAGTAGTCACCAGTCAGTTGCTCCCGAAACGCGGCTACTGGGAAGATTTGGGTTATGAATGGTTTGCTGGCTTATAACTAAATCGATCGGTAACATTGAAAACATTTTCATAGTTTGTCAAATTTAATGCTTAAGTTGCGATTCTATCGATCGCCAATTCGATGGTGAATTTGATTTTGATATAATATTAATTCGGATCGATGCTCTTGTCAGAGCGGCTACGCCAACGACGATCGAAATCAAGAGGCTAAAAAAGTGAGTATTACCTTATCAGTGCAGTCCGATACCGATCGAGAGCAACGCTTGCTCATGCCCGGAACCTATAATTGGCAAGAGTTTGAAGCCTTGGAAGCTCTGCTGGTAGATTCCCCTGGTTTACGGATTACCTACTTGGATGGATCGATCGAACTCATGACCCTCGGTGAATCTCACGAACAAATCAAGTCCTTAATTGGCATGTTCTTAGAAGCCTATTTTATCGCGATGGAGATTGAATTTACGCCCGTGGGCATTGCCACCCGCAGAGGCGAGGAGAAAGGGACTTCCTTTGAGCCAGATGAATCTTACTATTTGAATGTCAAGAAAGAGCAACCCGATTTGGCAATTGAGGTGATTTTGACTAGTGGTAATCTCCGCAAGCTCGAAAAGTATCGCCGCTTCCAAATTCCTGAAGTGTGGCTGTGGGAAGATAATCGACTTCAGGTTTACTATTTAGGTACGGCGGGTTACGAGGAGATTGATCGCAGTCAGCTTTTACCCAGTCTAGATCTCGACTTACTGGTGTGCTGCGTCCAAATGCCTTCGCGCCTGGAAGCGATGAAAACTTTTCTAGCAGCGGTGCAGCAATCTAAATGAGAACAAAATATCGATCGAGTAGAATATCAAACAGCGACACCATGGGAGCCGCTTAAAAGCAGTTTGGCAGAGGCATGATGGCAATGAGTACCGATTTAGTTTTCTATGGTGAGTTATTGGGCGATCTCAAAACTCGCGTGCGGCAGGCACAGCTCAAAGCCAGCCTTGCTGTCAATGCCGAAATGATCTTGCTCTATTGGGATGTGGGGCAAATGATTCACCAACGTCAGCAACAAGATGGTTGGGGTACAGGTGTAATTCCGCGATTATCACGAGATCTGCGGAACGACTTACCCGAACTGAAAGGATTTTCAGAGCGTAATATCGGCTATATGATTCGGTTTGCGCGTGAATATGATGTATCTGTAATTTTGCAACAGCCTGTTGCAAAATTGGTGGAGTCTGTTGAGTCTTCAGCGATAATTCCTCAAAGCTCCTGTCCGCGCATCGTTCGAGATCTGCTTGCCCAAATTCCTTGGGGTCATAATATCCTGCTGATGGAAAAGTTCAAGGACTTGCCAACCCGCTTGTGGTATGCCCAGCAAACGATCGTCAATGGTTGGAGCCGCGATACTCTAACATCAATGATAAAAAATCGTACCCACAAACGACAGGGTGCTGCGGTGACTAATTTTGCTAACCGCCTACCTGCGCCACAATCTGAACTGGCTCGGCAACTGCTCAAAGATCCTTATGTTTTTGACTTCTTGACATTGGAGGAGCCGTTTCACGAGCGCGAGTTAGAAGTAGGCTTGGTGGAGCATGTGGAAAAGTTTCTGCTGGAACTGGGGCAAGGATTTGCATTTGTGGGGCGACAATATCCGCTCAAGGTAAGTGATGATGATTTTTATCTCGACTTATTGTTCTATCATTTGA
Organism: Chamaesiphon sp. OTE_75_metabat_556; assembly: GCF_031378165.1. NCBI lineage: Bacteria > Bacillati > Cyanobacteriota > Cyanophyceae > Gomontiellales > Chamaesiphonaceae > Chamaesiphon > Chamaesiphon sp. OTE_75_metabat_556. The sequence continues at coordinate 755 of NZ_JANNDR010000589.1, read as the reverse complement.
AGCTGCGCTGTTTTGTAGTAATCGAGCTAAAAAAAGGCAAGTTCAAGCCAGAATACGCTGGTAAGGTGAATTTTTACTGTTCGGTGGTGGACGATCTGCTACGGCATGAATTTGACCAACCGACAATCGGATTAATTCTTTGTCAGACGACCGATCGAGTTTTGGCAGAGTATACTTTACGCGATATTCATAAGCCAATCGGGGTTGCTGACTATGAGTTTACTCGTGCTTTACCGCAAGAGTTGTCATCTAGTCTGCCCTCGATCGAGGAAATTGAGACGGAATTACAGAATGAGTTGATGGTTAAAGCCGATCAAACATAGCAGCCAAAGCAGTGACTGATTATAATTGAGATTTCTGGATTACGCAATATCTCTGAATGGCACTGTTCAGTTAATGGGTAACAAGGTTGTCAACCCTTGTCCAGCGATTGGGCTGAAAAATGCTCTAAAGTATTGCTAAAAAGCAGATTCAAGCTATTCATCACCCGTTATCTAGACAGTGCCCTAATAAGATATTTACTGTCTTTGCTGAATCTGTATCTGTGATGGCAACGTTTTCAGTATCTCTAGTTTTTGATTTACGTTCATAACACGTTGTGTATTTCCCTGATTTGCAAACAACTCTTTTGCAGTATTAAATCTAGACTGAGCCATAGCTTTATCTCCCAACTGCGTATGGATTTCACCTGCTCTGAAATAGTCATTAGCACTTGCCTGTCCTTTTTTAATTAACTGTTCAAGCTTGGCAAGCTC
>NZ_JANNDR010000568.1:0-2947 GCF_031378165.1 Chamaesiphon sp. OTE_75_metabat_556 | reverse complement strand
CACATCTAGCGAGCGCTGGTATTTTGCCCCCCGCCGGACTCGATCTTGGAGTCTGGCTATTGTTTCGATATTATGGTTGTAACAAGCTGGTCTGACGCCCACTACAGTGGCGATCCGCTGCTGTTGGTGGCGATGAGCATCAATGCCACTCCAAAAATCGGGTGTGAGTACTTCCACCTGAGTATCGGGATTTACATCGCGAATTGCCTCGATCGTCGCGACAAACCAACCCGCACCACCGTCGGCGAGATCGTCGCGCGCGACGGCGGTTAAGACGACATATTTTAAACTTAGCAGTCCGACAGCTTCGGCGACTTTCTGGGGTTCGTGGGGATCTAAGGGCATCGGTGCGTGCCCTTTATCGACCTGACAAAAGCCACAACTGCGGGTACAAGTCGGCCCCATCAGCAAGAAACTGGCTGTTTTTTGACTGTAGCATTCACCGCGATTGGGGCAGCGACCTTCTTCGCAGATCGTGTGGATCTGTCGCTGCTTGATAATCTGCTGGACAGTGGAAAGTTCACTAGCCGTGCCGATCGATCGCCGCAACCAGGGCGGGAGAGCTTGGACTTCGGCGCGCCAACGGGCTAAATCTGCTGGAGATGAGGACATGTATTTGAGATCGTGGGTGAGCAAGGGTTACAGGAATTTGGCGGAGATGGTATCGATCGGCTACCCTTGAATTTACTAATTAAATTAGGCTAAATTGATGGGACGATCGGTGTTAACCTTGGATTTTAGCAATTTTAAATCCTGGGGGAGTCAAGCCGCGCGATCGCCAAATTGCAATTTTTTTTAGAAAGTTTTACCGATTTGCACTGAAACTGAGTTCAACCCTCTGAATTATAGGATAGGAGTAACGACGAGTAACAACACCTAAGTTCATAACAGACAACAAGGAGTCAAGTGTGGCAACTAGTAAAATCTTGGTAATTGATGATAGTCGCGTCATCAGAAAGACGGTTCGCGATATGCTTCCCGAAGGCGACTTTGAAGTGATTGAAGCAAAAGATGGGCTAGAAGGCATTAATTTTGTCGAAAAAGAGCACCCTTCTTTAATTATGTTAGATTTTATCCTCCCCAAAATGAGTGGGTGGGATGTCTTTCAACAAATTCAGGCACATCCAGACTTTCAGAAGATCCCGTTGGTATTGATGTCTGGCAAAAAAGAGGAAGTCACCAGCAAGATTTCCGAACCGTTTGAATTTTTTGAATTCATTGAGAAACCGTTCGATCGGGTGATTCTCAAAGATGCGATCCAGTCGGCAATGACTAAAGCTCGCAAAGCTCGTCCGCGCCTGACTTCAGAGCTACCACAACCAGTGGCCTTGGTCGCAGGTGAATATCCAGCTACTAATGACGAACTCGATCGCTTGCAAGCTCAGATCGATCGAGCGCAAGAGCAATTGGCCACCTTCCAATCGGCTACTAGTACGCAGATCCACGAGCTACAAGCCCAACTGGTGGCGACAGATCGGGCGCACGCTGCCGAGATTCAAGACTTGATGGCTAGATTTGAAGCTACTCGCCCAGATCGCGATCCAGAACAATATCAAGCCACAGTTCAAAAGGTCATTCACCTGGAAACTGAAGTCGATACCTTGAAAAAACAACTCGGTCAATTGATTGTGTTAATCAAGAAGAAATTAACTTAGGATTGTCGATCGTTAGTTAATTAACAGCCGAATCTGTCGATAACTGAGTTGGAAAATTGCGATCCATCCAACGATCTCCGCGTCGATGATGCGGGGGATGTTGTTACTCTAAGTTAACTTATTTCTCGCCTGCCTTCAAGAGCGCGGGCGAGGGTAATTTCGTCAGCATATTCTAGATCGCCACCCATTGGCAGTCCGAAGGCAATGCGGGTGACTTTGGTTAAGGGCGAAATCAATCTGCCCAGATATAAAGTTGTGGTTTCACCTTCGACGGTGGGACTGACGGCGACGATCGCTTCTTTGACATCCTGCTGCGAGATCCGGTGCAGTAGTGAGGAAATATTTAACTGTTCGGGGCCGATCCCATCCATTGGGGAAATGATCCCACCTAAGACATGATACTGACCGCTAAATTCGCGGGTTCTTTCTAAGGCAATTACATCGCGCGAGTCAGCGACAATACAGATCGTTTGGCGATCGCGTTGGGGATTCCGACAGATATCACAAATCGGCTCGGCCGAGAGGTGAAAACAGACTTGACACAAGCCAACTTGTTGTTTGGCTTCAATTAGAGCTGTGGCTAATTGCTCGACCTCTTGAGGCGAGCGTTTGAGAATATGTAAAGCTAGCCTCTGAGCAGATTTGGGACCTACTCCAGGCAATCGTTGCAACTGCTCGATAAGATTGGCGAGGGGGCGCGTATAAGCCGTAAGTTTAGCTCCTGAGAATCGAGATCGAGAATTGGGGTGGGCGGGAATGAATCCGACCGCAGCATGTTACTGCCGAAGAATATTATAGGCGATCTCTCGATCGCCCCCAACCAAATTTACGTAATTAATGTCAGCAGCGATGAAGATTGCGGCATTCCGCTGCGGTAAATTGTTGGTGCGCACGTGAATCCGCATACACTGGAAATTGTAGCTTCTTTCTGTCAGCGCGTGTTTAGTCAACCATCCGTCATCATTGATGTGCTCGCCAATGGGTGGGTGGCGATCGTCTTTATCTTCCTGTTTGGCTATCTGCCATCGATCGCTTTTCCCCAGCGATCGATTCCCTCGCTGGCGAGTCGGATAGTGGGAGCATTTGTCCGCACGATCGCCACGATTGCGATTGGCAGTATGTTGTGGACGACGTTGGGGCAGTTCGATCTGTCGGGGTTCACGGACGGCGCCAGGGCGGTCCAGGGCACGGTCGGACGGGAGGTCTACGACCCGCGGATGATGTTGACCCTGTTGGGCTACGCGCTCTAAGAAGGCGTGGAGCATGCGCGCAAGATTGCGCGGCGGGTTCAT
>NZ_JANNDR010000563.1:0-2998 GCF_031378165.1 Chamaesiphon sp. OTE_75_metabat_556 | reverse complement strand
TAGCTCGACTTTATCCATTTTCGATCGCTTTGGATCTAACCGTCTAGCCATAACGGTTATAGCAGGTTGGACTTTTTGAATATCGCCTGTTTTATCGATCTGTGAAAAGTCGGTTCGACGAGAGCGAGTCTGGGAGCCAGTTTCCAACACGAAGGTTTTAAAATGGATAAAGTCGAGCTTAGATGAATTACGGCATAAAATTTATCTATTTATATGAAAGAAATTATAATTAACCCTACTCAATCTATCGATGATGGTGATGCTGCTTTAACTGAGTCAGAGCGACAGCAAATCTTAGTGGCATGGAATGATACAACGGTAGATTATCCTCAGCATTTGTGCATCCATCAATTATTTGCGGCACAAGTAGCAACAACCCCAGATAGTATTGCTGTCGTCTGCAATGAACAGCAACTAACCTATCAGGAGTTGAATCACCGCGCTAATCAAGTAGCGCGTTATCTGCAATCTTTGGGTGTGAAACCGGAAGTTTTGGTGGGGATTTGTGTCGATCGATCGATCGCGACGATCGTCGGCATGTTAGGCATCCTCAAGGCGGGTGGAGCTTATGTGCCGCTAGATCCCACCTATCCTCAAGAGCGTCTAAGCTTCATGCTCTGTGATGCTCAAGTCCAGGTGCTATTGACTGAGCAAAAATTTGGTGCAGAGTTTACTGCTAGTGGCGCACAGGTAGTGTGTCTGGATACAGACTGGGAATCGATCGATCTCCAGAGCAAAGAGAATGCTACTAGCAACGTAACGGCAGAAAACATCGCTTATGTGATCTATACTTCTGGTTCTACAGGCACACCCAAGGGAGTCGCTGTAACCCATCAGGCTGTCAATCGGTTAGTCTGCAACACCAATTATATCCAGTTGGCACCTGACGATCGGATTGCCCAAGCCGCAAATTCGGCCTTTGATGCCGCCACTTTCGAGATTTGGGGATCGCTACTGCACGGGGCGCGGTTGGTGATAATTCCTCAGCAGGTAGTGCTTTCGCCCCATCAGTTCGCCGCCTATCTTCGCGAACAAGAGATTAGTGGGTTATTTTTGACCACAGCTTTATTTAATCAGTTAGCCAGCGTTGTCCCCCAGGCATTTACAGACCTGCGACACCTGTTATTTGGCGGTGAGGCGGTCGATCCCCAGGCAGTCGCAGCAGTGTTGAAGAATGGTGCGCCACAGCGATTGCTGCACGTTTATGGGCCGACTGAGAGTACAACTTTTGCTTGTTGGTATCTAGTCGAGGATGTTCCCGCAGATGCGACAAACGTACCGATTGGTCGCCCGATCTCTAATACCCAAGTCTATATCCTCAACTCCCAACTGCAACCAGTGCCGATCGGTACTCCTGGTGAATTATATATTGGCGGCGACGGTTTGGCACGCGGCTACCTCAACCGTCCTGAATTAACTGCGGCAAGTTTTATTCCCCATCCGTTCGAGCAGACAGCCGGGAGTAGATTATACAAAACAGGTGACTTAGCACGCTACTTGAGCGATGGCAATATTGAATTTTTGGGACGAATCGATCGTCAAGTCAAGCTGCGCGGTTTTCGGATCGAACTAGGCGAAATTGAGGCACTGTTGAGCCAGCATTCCGCTGTCCAACAGGCAGTAGTAATTGCCCGTGAAGACATTCCTGGCGATCGACGGTTGGTTGCTTATGTCGTTCCCACTCAACCACTTGATGCGCTGGCGACTACCTTGAAATGCTTCCTGCAAGAGCATCTGCCCCACTATATGGTGCCAGACGTAGTGGCGATCCTCGACTCCTGGCCGCTCACCGCTAATGGGAAGGTGGATCGGCACAATCTGCCAGCACCCGATCGATCGCGCCCCGATGCCGCCACCTATATTGCGCCGCGTCATCCCATCGAGCAAAAATTAGCACCGATCTGGTCGGAGTTACTGGGAGTCGAGCAGATTGGTGCGCACGACCATTTTTTCGATCTGGGCGGTCATTCCCTGATTGCCACTCAGATGTTGGTGCGTGTGCGCGAAGTGTTTCAAGTGGAGTTGTCTTTCGATCGACTATTTGACAGCCCCACCTTAGCAGGTTTCGCCAACCAGATCGATCGCGCTCAGCCACTAGATCCGCAGTTGCCAAGTGCTACCATCCCACGCATTGCGCGGGAGGGACTCTTACCAGTCTCCTTTACTCAAGAGCGGATCTACTTCATCCAACAATTGGCTCCGGAAAGTAGTGCCTATCAATTCCAGGCAACGATGAGATTCAGCGGCGATCTCGATCTGCCAGTATTACAACAGTGCCTCGACGAGATCGTGCAGCGGCATGAAATCTTTCGCACGACTTATCCAGCGGTAAATGGACGGCTATTTCAGGTGATCCACCCACATCAACCGATCGACTTCACCGTGGTTGACCTCCAGACATTGCCTGAGTCTGAGCGAGAAACAGCAGCTCAACGGCTAGTTGCGGCGCAGGTGCAACAGCCCCTAGACATCAATCAACTCCCCTTAGTGCGGTGGGTGTTGTTGAGATTGAGCGATCGATCGCATTTATTACTTCACATCGAGCATCATATCGTTCATGATGGTTGGTCATTTAATGTATTTCTGGGTGAATTGCTGGAGCTGTATCGAGCATTCTCTGGGGGTTATCCGAACCCATTGACCGCACAAATCCAGCAATTCGCCGATTTTGCCCATTGGCAACGAGCATGGGTCGAAAGTCCCGCCGCCGCAGCGCAAGCGGCTTATTGGCAGCAGCAGTTAGCTGGTAGCCCACCGTTGTTAGAATTACCTTACGATCGCCCCCGACCGCCAGAGCAAACCTACAATGGCGATCAGGTGCGCATGGAGTTGCCAGTGGCATTGTGTGAATCCCTGCGAGTGCTCAGTCGTCGCGAGGGTGTCACTCTGTTCATGACGATGCTGGCAGCTTTTCTGGTATTGTTGCACCGATCTACTGGGCAAGACGATCTGAGCGTCGGGACTGCTGTTGCCAATCGGCGGCTGCGCGAGATCGAAC